>JBDUAX010000314.1:0-5659 GCA_040004455.1 Gemmatimonadaceae bacterium | reverse complement strand
TCCAGCCGCTGGACCGGCTTGCTACCCAGAGCGTATGTCCTTACCATTTGTAAGGAATTCTACAGGGGGTAATGATGTCCAGCAGTACGCTCACCAGTAAAGGTCAGATAACCGTGCCGAAAGCCGTTCGGGAAACACTTGCCCTGCACCCTGGCGATCGCATTCGGTTTGTCATTCATGATGACAAAACGGTTACCGTCGAGGCCGAAACCGTCGACCTAAGGAGCCTGAAGGGCATTATCAAAGCCAGTAGACACGCCACGCTCGAGGACATGGAGAACGCGATAGCCGAAGGCGCAATTCACAGCGCGATTGGCACGTGCTAGCACTCGATACGAATGTGCTCGTTCGTTATCTGGTCGAAGACGACGCGCGTCAAAGCGCGTTGGCGACGGCAGTGATTCATCGCGCAATTTCTGGCGATGAATCGCTGTTCGTATCGGATGTTGTTGTGTGTGAAGCCGTGTGGGTACTGGGAAGGCTTTACAAAGTTGGCCGAACGGAAATCATCGGGCTCTTGCGAGACCTTTTCCGCGCTCGCCATCTCGAATTCCGCGCGACCGACGAACTGTCGCGTGCTCTGGAAGCGTACGAAGGCGGAAAAGGCGACTTCAGTGACTATCTCATTCGCGAGCACGCGCGGGCAGCGGATTGTGAAAGCGTTGTCACTTTTGATAAAGTGTTGCTGAAGGAGCGTGGATTTGTAGCAGCGAAGTAGTGTTCGCACAAGTTTCTATTTCGAGTCTGCAAATCGTTTGAAGTTATTGGGATTCCACAAATCTCTTGAGGTTGGGTAGCATCTCAACTCGGCGCTGCCGTTCACCGCGCGCAATGAGCGGCAGGAAAATCCTGTTGAGCAATGCGTGCGCTTTGAGGTCACACGTCGCGGTGATGCGTGTACCGCGCCCCTCGGTTGTGAGCTGAAAATCAAACCAGCCTTCCATAGATGGCGAACTGCTTGAATGCAGCATCCAACGAACGTTTCGCTCGAAGGCAGTCGTGTGCGAAACATGTTCACTGCGTTTGCCGATGAAGTCGACAATGATCTTGACGTCTGTACCAACAGCGAGCGGTGCGTCGCCAACTGTTTGCATGGAGGACACCAGTGGCCGCCAGAGCGGCGCGACAGACAAATTGGTAAGCACATTCCATACTTGCTCACGCGGACGATCGATGAATTCGTTGAAGGAATAGGCCCGCATTTTTTCAGTCTCCTGGTTCAAGTTCAAACATCGCTTCGACGGTCGTTTCGAAAATGCGCGCCAACTTCAGTGCCAAAGGCAAACTCGGATCGAACTTTCCTGTTTCAACCGCGTTGATTGCCTGGCGTGACACGCCTACGCGATTGCCGAGCTCCTGTTGCGACCAGCCGCGCTCAGCGCGCAGTACGCGAAGACGATTCTTCACTGGCGGAGCCGGTAGTACGCCAGGCATAGCGACACACCAATCAGCCACGAGACAATTCCAGCGCCGAGTTCAAGGATGTAATACGATTGCGAAACAACGTGTGCTTGAACGGCTGCGCCGAATGCCATGTGAAACATGATGTCGAGCACGAATGCGACCGACGTACCAACCATTACGACGCGGCGGTAATACTCGTCGACCACTGACAGAGAAACGACGAGAACGAACAGCCATGGCAGAATTGCGATTGGTGCCATCGCAACGCCTAACCACTTCATCGCAGTGCTGGAAGTCGGATTGAAAATGAGGTAATCGCTGATGGTGTAGCCGTAGTACAACACGACAGCCGCGATCACAGTGAAGAGCCAGAATCGCGCGGCTTGTTTAACGGGAATGGCTTTGGCCATGGGGAGTTACTGATTGGTTCGTGGGTACGCCGATTGTTGGATCGAAAGTAATGGTACCATGACTAAAAGTCAAGTAAACCTTACATTTACCCATTAGGGTCGCGGACAAAGAGCTTGAATCGACTTCTGGAAAGTCGCACTCGAGTGAACGAATCGACGCTGAAATCCGGTGCGAAAACACAACAAAAATAAAAGCAAAAACAAATGCGAAAATAAAAGCGGCTCATCGAAGTGATGAGCCGCATCAGGAACGTCGTGCGTAGGGCGCGAGGCTCGTAGTCTATGTATTTCTTCTCTTGCGCAGCACCATGCGACGAACAATGAGTGATTGCACCGCGCCGACAGCGCTTGACCCTACCCAATACAAGCCCACGCCGGACGCGAGGCGCCACACAATGAACGCGATAATGAGTGATGAAAGCACCGCGTTCGACACTCTGCCATTTGGCGTTGTGGTCGGCATGATGAGTATGCCGAGTGATGTAAGTGTTGCGGCGATTGCGGTGACTAGCATGCTGGGGCGAGCGAGATCTGCGATGAAGAAAAACCGTCCGGCACGCGCTGCGTTTTCGGTGATGACGCGATACACGGCGAGTCCCAGTGGCATTTGCACAATCGCGTTCAAGAGTGCGAGGCGCGACATAAACTGAATGCAGTGTTGTTTGTGCAGCGCTTGCACTTCGCGGGCGGCGCGCACCGGATCTTGCTTGTAACGTTCCTGAAGTCGCTTGATTTCCGGTTGCAGTGTCAGAAGTTTTTGCGAGTTCTGGTAACTCCGCAACGCGACCTTGACGCTAAGCGGAAGGAGTGCGACGCGCACCAACACGGAAAGCGCAAGAATGGCAGCGCCGGTGCTGCCGTGCGCGACGTGCGCCAATGAGAACAGCGAACCACGAATGACGTCGACGAAATCAAGCCAGGCGTGCATGACGATGCTTCCGGGAAAGAGTGTGCAGTTCCTACGGCTGTCGGCGACCTATGGTGTCGGCTTTGGGCGGCGAAGGCTTGGATAGTCCACAATGTTTTCCCATTCAGTGGCGTCGGAACGTGAGACGACGGCAACCACTTCGTCGGTGTCGCTCATGTTGCGTACTTCGTGGGGAACGCCTGGTTCGATGTAGATGAAGTCGCCGGCGGTGTTATCGACAGAATTTTCGAGATTGAGGCCGTATTCATGTCGGACGTGTCCTTTCATGATGTAGAGCATGACTTCGAAGCCGACGTGAATGTGCGCGTACGCAACGCCGCCGGGCGGGATGGTCGCGACGTTCATCGAGAGCTTCTGTGCGGAGGTGTTTTTCGCGGAGAGGCCGGTTTTGTAGCGAATGCCGTTCCAGCCGCGGGAGTTATCGGCGGAGGCGCGGAGGGTGAAGATGCCGGAGAGTGATTCGACGGCGGCGGAGAGGTCGGGGGAGGTCATGGTGGCTCGAATCTGGGCGGAATTTTATGCGCAGTGCGAGTGCGCTACGTGTGTGGCGTCGTTCTACTGCAATCGCTCCAGCGCCCAACCCGGAAACGCCATCAGCAACACCGTCGCCGCCAGGCAAAACACGATGGCCGCACGCGCCGGCATTCCCAATATCGCAACTGCTTCTTCTCCGCGGCTCAGCGGCTCGGCGTGAGAATTCTCTGCGTGCTCATCATGCGCAGCCGAGGCAGGCGCGTCTACACTCATGAACATGAATTGAATAACGCGCAGATAGAAGTAAATGCCGATGTAACTGCCGATAAGACCAATCACGGCGTACGTAGTGTAACCTGCGACCATGACATTCTTGAAAATCAAGAACTTCGCAACGAAGCCCGGAAACGGCGGCAAACCGGCCAGCGACAACATCGCAATACCAATCACAAGCGCCGCGAACGGATTCCGATGATATAAACCCTTGAGCGTCTCCAGCTTGTCGCGATCTTCGTCGTTGTCGTTCCGCGGCAACGCCGCAAACGCGAGCACGTTGAGCAAGCCGTACGACAGCAGATAGAACGTCACGGCCTGCATACGCCCTGCGCCATCGCCCAACAGCGCGTAGAACAAATACCCCGCATGCGCAATCGACGAGTAAGCAATCATCCGTCGAAAACTCAGCTGCCTCATTGCCGCGAGATTGCCCCACACGATTGAAATGAGCGGGAAAATCGCGAGTAGCTGCGCTATCGGACCGGTAACTGGCGCAAACGCAAACAGTCGCACAATCGCGAACAACACGCCGGCCTTCACGATGGTCGCCATGTAGGCAGTCACGCTCACGCTCGCGCCCTCGTACGCATCAGGCGCCCACGCGTGGAACGGCACCACTGCGCCCTTGAGGAAGAACGCGAGCAGTATCAACACGACAGCGGCGCGCGACATGAGATCACTCGCTCCCAACGCAGTCGCAAACGTTGCGATGTCGGTCTTGCCACTCACGCCGTACAACAACGACACGCCCATCAGGAACATCGCAGTCGCAGTGCCACCAAGCACGAGATACTTGAGCGCCGCCTCCGCACTTTCAAAGCGACGATATGCCAGCAGAATGAGCGCATACACCGGCAACGACATCAATTCCAAGCCAATGAACATGGTCAGGAAACTGTCGGCGGAAATAAGCAGGCACACTCCGTACAACGACGACATCAACAGAGCGGGGAATTGCCCATCTTCGAAATCGTCGCGCGACATGAGTAGCACCGGCACCGCGAGCGCGAGCACAATCGCTTTCGCGAGTGCAGTGGTTGGTGTGACCGAGAACTGACCAGGGAATGGAACGCCGCTAAACCCCGTCGCGAACATCCAACCAGCAACACCCGCCGCTGCCGCGACAAACAACACCGACAGCGGCAACGCCCACTTCCGCCAGCTTGGCAAAATTTCGATGCCGAGCATTTTGACGATGCCGAGCAGCAGCAGATGCTCGGGGAGCATGCTCCAGAACGTCAAAGAACCGTTCATGGGCGTTTCACGCGCGGTGAATCAACCAACACTACGGCTGTGTCACCTTTGATGAAGATGATTTTCTCGGGTGGCCGCGCTCGCCCAACAAGTTCGGGAAAAACAGAGCTCGCCATTGCCGCGCGCGCATCTGGCGGCAACTTCTCAAACACCGTTTCTTCGGTCGGGAGTAGTTGCAACGTCGCTGCAGACGACTGCGGCAAGCGCGAAGTCGTGATCAACTGGCGATACGTGTGAGCTGCGAGCTCAGTGTTGCGCATCGCACTGTCGGGAAACAAGCCGAGTGCAAATATGGCGATGACGAGGATACCAAGGATGGTGCGTTCGCGCCCGTTCAAATCACTGAACGGTTGATGCGGCGCGCGTTCGGCGCCAAACAAAAAGCCGAGCGCAAATCGCAGCATGTAGAGAGCGCCAAGTATCACGCCGGTGACCGCAATGCACGCGAGCACGAGTTGGTACGACGAACCGGCCAGATGCAGTGACCATGCCGATCTGAATGCGCCGAGGAGCGCGAGAAACTCGCCTGTGAATCCGCTGGTCGTTGGTAAACCGACAGAGGCGAGCGTGAAGATCATGAAAAATACCGAATACACGGGGATGATTTTCGCGAGTCCGCCATACGCGCCGAGCTCGCGTGTGTGACAGCGTTCGTAAATCATTCCCACAAGCAAGAACAATCCGGCCGCAACGATTCCGTGGCTGATCATCTGTATCATCGCGCCTTGAATACCAATGATGTCGGCGCTGACCAGGCCAAGCATGACGTAACCCAAGTGACTGATGCTGGAGTACGCGATGATTTTTTTAATGTCGTTCTGCACGAGTGCGAGACACGCGCCGTACACAATGCTGATGACAGAAAGTGTGAGCAGGAACGGGGTGTAGAGTTGCGTGGCGTCGGGGAAGAGCG
>JBDUAX010000313.1:0-5671 GCA_040004455.1 Gemmatimonadaceae bacterium | reverse complement strand
CGCGGAGGCGGCGGCGGTGGACGCGGCGGCGCGCCCGGCGCGGCACGTGCACCAACACTCGAAAGCGCGAGCAGTGCCTTACTCGCGGCATCAATGGCAATGCAAAACGCCGATGTCGCGCCAACCGCCAATCAGGTCGCTGCGTGTACTCTCGCTCGCACCCAAGCAGCAGCCGTGCTCGCAAGATGGACTATTTTCAAAACCGCCGGCCTTGCCGCTCTCAACGCAAAACTCAAAGCCTCCGGCCAACAACCCATCACACTCGGCGAATAACGAATCTCAATTAACTAAAAAACGGCGGCGCGAAAAACTCTTCTTCGCGCCGCCGTTTCGCTCTTCCTCCGCGCCTCTCAGCGTGGGCGTTTGCAAACTCCGCGGCTCCGCGCCTCCGCGTGAAAAACGCTGAATTCTCTATTCTAAATTCGGTAAATCGACACCGCGCTGTCCTCGAAAATCTTCCGGTCGAACGGCCTCGGCAACTCGTGCGAAGACGCGTGTTCCACGGCCAGCACTCGCGCAAATTTGTTCGTCATCCAACTCTCGACTACGCGATCCAGCATCTTCGATCCGTACGGCGGATCCACAAACGCAATGTCGTAACTCCGCTCCGTCAACGCGGCGGCGAACGGCAATGCATCTCGCTTGAACACGCGCGTGATGTCCTTCATACCACGGAGCGCCGCAATATTTGCCTTCAAAGCGTGCAAACTGGCGGGGCGTGTTTCCACGAAATCTGCACTCTTCGCTCCCCGTGATATTGCTTCAAGGCCGAGCGCGCCGGTTCCAGCAAACAAGTCAATGACGCGCGCGCCATCGAGATCGGCATGCAACATGGATAACAGCGCAATGCGCACATTCTCAGCCGTCGGGCGTACGCGAAAGTCGTTCGGCGAAGTCAGAGTGCGCCCAGCAAATTTTCCTTTGACGATTCTCAATTTGGTGCTCGCTGCAGTATCCGCATATTCTTGAGTCCCGTGATTTCTGCGGCGTGACTGGCCTCAGCGCTCTTCAGAAGACCACGTAGCTCCGGCTCGAACCCCGAATCAGGCGATGACAGGAGTTTTTGCGTCACGGCGAACGATCGCCCGTTCAGTTGAATCATTGGGGCTTCGGGATCGGAGTGCTGAGCGTCCCACATGCGGCGTTTTCTCGGAAAGTGTTGGTGAAATATTAGAAGTCTGTGGAAAGTACGCCGCTTGCGTGCGGTTCGCGAAAAGAAGTCAATGCGCAACTTCTTTACTGGTGACGAACGCCGCCGGTCAGTGCTTTATCGCGATTGCAAACTTCGAACGCGCGCGCTATTAACAGTTGCGGGAGTTTGAGCTCTCACATTCTAAAACAATCCAAGGGGAAAATAATGCGCCTGCTTCATCTGAATTCGCGTACGAAGCCGTACGCCGCGCGAGCCACGATCCTACTGGCCGTGTTGGCGATGCTCAGCGGCTGCAAAGACAACAAGACCCCCTCCGAACCACAGAGTGTCACCCTGACGGCGGGGACGCCCAGCCTGACTATCTCGTCGGCCGCACCGGGCACCGTTCCACTCATTCTCACACGCGTGGGCGGGTACACGGGCAGCGTCGCGATCACGTTTGAGGGGTTGCCAACCGGTGTGACAGCGACGGCCGACCCGGCCCCAATCACAGGTTCGGGAACGACGAGCACCACCACATTCACTGCTGGAGCAACTGCAGTCGCCGGTACGAGCACAGTCACTATTCGCGGCACCGGAAGTGGATTGACGGCGGTAACGACAACAGTGCAAGTGACGGTCGCTCCCGCTGCCATTGGCCTGACGATTGGCGCCACAACCGCCTCGGCGCCGCAAGGCGGCACTGCAACGATTGGAGTAACAATCACTCGTCAAAATGGCTTTGCTGGTGCAGTCAATCTCGCTGCAGAAGGACTGCCAACGGGGGTCACAGCGACGTTTGCGCCATCTTCGATTGCCGCGGGTTCGACGACCAGCACGTTGACACTCAACGTGGATGGCGGCGCGACTGCCGCCACATCGCCAATCACCATTCGGGCAACGGGTACAGGCATCACGGACCAAGTCGGATCCGTGCAGTTGACGATTACGCAATCGGGAACGCCTGACTACACGATTACGGCCGCTCCGGCCGCATTGACTGTTTTGGCCGGTGCTAACGGCACAAGTACCATCAATCTCGCGAGGAGCGGTGGCTTCACAGGAAACATTGCACTCACCGCGGCCATCGCCGGAACGCCGGTCGGTGTGACCGCCACACTCGCACCGAATCCCGCAACTGCCAGTTCATCAACGCTCACACTGGCAACGACCGCTGCAACTCCCGCTGGCACCTACAACGTGACCATTACCGGGAATACCGCCGTCACAACCAACCACTCCGTTGTGGTCTCTCTGGTTGTGACACCACTTCCGGGCGTCACATTCACTTTCGCGCCAACAACGCTTTCAATTCCGCAGAGTGGCACCGCAACTAACGCCATCACCATTGCTCGTGTCGGTGGTCTGACTGGTGACGTTGTGCTCACTGCGGAAAATTTGCCGACGGGCGTAACGGCTGCGTTTGCACCGGCAACTGTCCTGGCAGCGAACGCGACAAGCACCCTGACGTTGACGGCAACCGGCGCTGCGACAATGGGAACGTCCAATGTCTCCATACGTGCGACACAGGGCGCTACTTCCAGCACCGGCACATTGGCTTTGACAGTAACGGGCCCCGCTGGCTTCACAACGGCGGTGACGGGGTCGCCGGTTTCGATTGCGCAAGCCGCTTCGGGAACAATCACGGCAAACATAACGCGCACCAATGGATTTGCGGGTACGGTAAATCTGGCGGTTACCGGTTTGCCAGCTGGAATCACCACGACGTTCACGCCAAGTGCGGCGATAACCGGGACAACAGCAACGATCAACCTGGACGTTGCGGGAACGGTGGCTATCGGCAGCTACACAGGGACGTTGACCAGTACGTCAACCGGATTGCCAAACGCCACGACGACATTCACGGTGAACGTTACGGGTGGAGTGGGGGGCAGCAGCATCGTCTGGCAGTTCTGCGACCCCGCACGTATTCCGTTGTTCTTTGCCGTGCGAGATGGCAACACGGGAGTGTGGACATCACTGACACCAGCGAGCAACTCGTACACGTTTGCGCTGTCCCAGGCAACAGGCGGGGTCGCTTATGTGTTGCCAGCTGGCGGCGGCTTTGCGACGACTGTTTACCTCGCCGCCAAGTCGGATTTGGCCACGCGGGCGGCCGCGGAGTGCACATCGAACCCGGGAGGCGGCAAGACTGTTACCGGGTCGGTGACTGGACTTGGCACCTTTGAAGGTGCAACGGTCGCTTTGGGCAGCGGCGTCCAAGGGGGTATCAGTGGATTCGTGCCGAACTACACCTTGAACAACGTGTTGCCGGGGCCACGCGAACTTGTAGCGGTCCGAGCGACAACCAACATCGGGACCGGAACATCCACGGTCGATAAACTCGTCATTCGGCCAGCGATCGATCAGGCCGCAAACACCAGCATTGCCGCAATTAATTTCGCGGCGGCGGAAGCATTTAATCCGATAACGGGCACCGTAACGCTCGCAAATTTGGGTGCCGATGCTGCGACAGCAACCACCGAGTTTACCCCTGCAACTGGTGGCCTGGTGTCGCTTGGTTCCACTGCAGGTACCGGCGCTATACGGACGCTTCTGGGAGTTCCGGTTGGTCAGCAGGCGGCAGGTGATTTGCACCAGGTGAGTGTGCGGGCAGCAGGCATTAACCAACTGGCGCGTGGGGCACTCGCCTATTTCCACGACCTGACAACTCCGCACACAATCACACTTGGCGCTTCGCTTCCTGAGCCGACAGTAAGTGGGTCGGTATCGTCAAATATTTTCCGCCCGCGCCTGCAGGGAACCATCCCTGCCGACTACGCGGTGGTTTCGATGGCGAAATTCGTGCAGTCCAACAGGTCGGTAACAATTACGGCAACGAGAGCATACTTTCCAACTGATCAGTATGATCTTGAAGTGCCAGACCTTGGCGCATTGAATGGCTTTAACGCCACGTGGGGACTTCTGCAAAATACAAACACTTCATTTACTGCGACCTTCCTCAGCGCGCTGCCAGGGACGCAAGTCGATGGCACAGTCATCCTCTTCGGTTTGAAGGATGGTAGTACCACCTCCTCGCAGGCCCTTCGCCAGGCGATTCGAAAGTAGCAACTACAGAAGTAGCATTCAGTGTCGTATGCAACGGGGTCGCCTGCAAAGGTGACCCCGTTCAGCATTCAGTCTGTTGATGAAAAGAACACAACGGCGTTCCAGAACCTGCAGAAAAACCAAGGCTCCCATTGCCCCGCGTATAGGCGACCAGGTAATTCCCATACACGAATTGCACTTCACTTCAGTCGCGCCAGCCGATGCACGTATCCAGGAAATCAATGCAGCAACGTACCGATAAACGCAGCCATATGTCGCGAGCAGTTTTCGCAGCGTGTCTTGGGTTGGCATTCTCAGTCGTGAATGGCTGTACGCAAACCGACAACACCAAAGGCACCACCGATCCGGGCGCCGGCACCATCGCGGTCGGATTCACGGCGATATCCGCACAGGCTTCGACGGGGACACCGGC
This sequence comes from Gemmatimonadaceae bacterium, assembly GCA_040004455.1. Taxonomy (GTDB): domain Bacteria; phylum Gemmatimonadota; class Gemmatimonadetes; order Gemmatimonadales; family Gemmatimonadaceae; genus Gemmatimonas. The sequence continues at coordinate 1,058 of JBDUAX010000313.1, read as the reverse complement.
AACACTGGGAGCGACGCTGGTGCGAACTGGCAATTACGCCGGCGCCGTTGACCTCACGATGGAAGGGTTGCCGACTGGAGTAACCGCGTCATTTGATCCCGTTACACTCTCAGGAGCCACGTTATCGAGCATCGTAACCGTGACCGTTGGCCAGGGAGCCGTAGCGGGCATCAGCACGCTTACACTGCGCGGCACCGGACCCAGCGTCGATGCCAGCACAGCTACCATTCAACTCACGGTTGGTGTCGCCGGTGTTAATCTGACGTCAACTGTGACGGCTGTGAATGCCATTCGAGGCTCAACACCCGCTACCGTTCCGATTTCAATTGACCGCGTGAACAATTACGCGGGCACTGTCACGCTCATAGCCGATGCATTGCCGGCGGGAGTGACTGCGACGTTTACGCCACCGTCGTTGACCGGAACAGTGACTGCCGGTACGCTCACTTTGAACGCGCTGTCGTCGGCGGCACTTGGTACGACCCCAATCGTCATTCGCGCAACCGGTAACGGCATTGCCGACAAAACGATTACCGTGCAGCTGACGGTGAGCGCAACGCCGTAACGCGCTTCACAGAACGAGCCCAAAGCAGAAGACCGCAAAGCACTATTGCTTCGCGGTCTTCGTCTCTTTGGTTGCGCCATCACAACGGCTTGGCGGCCGAGTGTCGGTTACTTGGTATTTTCCGCATCCATCCGGGCAAGATACTCCTCAAGTCCGGGCCAGCCCAGAACATTGTACTTCGCGATCGTGCGCAAATAATGCACGCCATCGTCACCATGTTTCTCGCGCAAAACATCGGCGGCACGAACGACAGTTGCGGCATCGGCATACGGAGGTTCCAGCTCTTCGTCAATCTTACCGTTCTCGTGCTTTACCCCCGCCGCTTCAACGAATGTTGTCTGAATGCCCGGCTCTAAATCGACGTACAGCAATTGCAAGAGTTCGATTTCGTCGTCGAGATTCTGCGCGTTCAACCGCACAACTTCGCGCGCAATTTTATCGTTCGACCACGGTTGCATGGTGACGGCGCGAAAGCCACCACCGCGCGACACCA
>JBDUAX010000692.1:0-1710 GCA_040004455.1 Gemmatimonadaceae bacterium | reverse complement strand
ACGTGGTCGTGCGCGACGAAGCGCAGTATTGGGAAACACGAGACGAAGCGCAGCTTCTGGCGAGCGTACGGCAGATGAACAGGTTAGTGGCAGGGTTCGCGGGGCGACTCAGTGACGCGCTTGGCGAGGCGCACGATGTGCGCGCGCCGATCTTCGATCATCCGCGTTTTGAACGACTGGAGATGGGCGAAGCGGAGTGAGTCGCCGCCCGCCGATACCGCAACAACCGCAGCGCGTTCACCACGACGACCAACGTGCTGCCCTCGTGCGCAATCACCGCCGGACCGATACGCGCGAATCCAGAGAGCGTGGCGACGACCAACAGCACAATCACGCCAAGCGAAACGAACAGGTTCTGACGAATAACGGCCCGCGCCTCTCGGCTCAAGCCAATCGCAAATGGCAATTTTGAGAGATCATCTCCCATCAGTGCGACGTCAGCGGTTTCAAGCGCAACAGCAGTGCCCGCACCACCCATCGCGATTCCCACCGTCGCGTGAGCCAGCGCGGGCGCGTCGTTGACACCGTCACCGACCATCGCCACGCTGCCACGGGATGCGAGATCCTTGATTGCCGTCACTTTGTCTTCGGGCATCAGACTGGCCCGCACCTCGTCCAACCCGACACGTTTCGCGACAGCCGCAGCCACTCCCGCATTGTCCCCCGTCAACATGACAATGTGCTTGATGCCGGCGGCGCGCAGATCATTGAGCGTCGCACCGACATTATCGCGTGGTTCATCGGCTACCCCAATCACACCAAGCCACTCAGGCGTGCCGCCTGCCGATCGAACCACCATCGTTGTGCGCCCCGCATTCTCGAGCTTCTGCACAGCATCAACGATGAACGCGGGAGGAATATTCGCATCCGCGAACATCGAGAGTTTGCCAACTTCTGTTGCGATTCCCTGCACGTTCGCACGAATGCCTTTGCCTGTAACTGACTGTACGCTGTCTACCTGCAACAGCTGCAGTTTTTCCGCATCTGCTGCGCGAACAATCGCACGCGCAATCGGATGTTGTGACTGACGTTCAACGGCCGCGGCCACCGTGAGCAGTCTGGCGCGATCGGTTCCGTCGCTTGTGATAACATCAGTGACTTCCGGTTCACCGCGCGTAATCGTGCCGGTCTTGTCCAGCGCAAGCACTTCAATTGCACCCAGCGCTTCAAGGTGCGCGCCACCCTTGATCAACACACCGTTGCGCGCGGCCTGCGCGATGCCCGACAACACTGCTGCCGGTGTTCCAAGTGCCAGCGCACACGGCGACGCGGCAACCACCAACGCCATCGCGCGATAGAACGCCACCGACCAACTCCAGAAACCAATGAGTGGCGGAATGAGAATGACGGCAATCACCGACAACAGCACCGCCGGCACAAACACTTTCTGAAAGCGATCGGTGAATTGCTGCGTCGGCGCTTTTTGCGTACCCGCTTCGGTCACGAGTTTGATCACACGATCAAGCGTGCGATCACCAACTGCACTCGACACTTCGACGATCAGCACGCCTTCTCCATTCACCGAACCGGCAAACACTTTATCTGATGCCGCTTTGTCAACCGGAACACTTTCGCCAGTGATTGGCGCCTGATTTACCGCAGACGTTCCCTCTTTCACGATACCGTCAATTGCAAACCGTTCGCCCGGTTTGACGACCGCCAGATCACCAACGCGTACTTCGGCAATCGGTACCGTTTGATCAACACCGT
>JBDUAX010000312.1:0-5680 GCA_040004455.1 Gemmatimonadaceae bacterium | reverse complement strand
CGGTACGTCGGAAGGCGCAGTCGCTTGGTGATGATGCGATCAACTTCCAGCCAGACGAGAATTTCAGTCAGCCCTATCTGATCCTGAGCAAGCAGGGCAGCTACGGCTTCATCCCCAATTTTCAGGAGCGCGCTACGCGACACCGAGTCTTTGTAGTCCTCGATTTCGCGTTCGACGAACAGCTCGTATTCGTGCTTGAGAGAGCGGGGCGCGTTGAAAATGATGGCCCTCGGTGAATGACAATGGTCTAAGGTAGACACGAATGTACAACACGCAAGAGATGCGATGCATATTAGCGCATATTGCAACGCTAATTGTTGCAGTGCGCGCTGCAATCAACGACGCGGAAACGCGTCATAAAGACGCCATTACATTTTTTCGGTTGCATAATTCGCCATGCCCGAACTTCCTGAAGTAGAACGCGCAGCGACAATGCTCCGTGCGGCTGTTGTTGGTCGGACCATTTTACAGGTGCGCACACTGCATCCCGCCATTGCCCGATCACTGACGCCTCGTGCACGAAAGAAACTGTTAGGTCGAAGAGTTGAACGCGTAGAGCGCCGCGCCAAGCACCAGCTCATTTACCTCGATGACGGCCGAGTGATCGAAGTTCACTTCAAGATGACGGGAGATTGGTCGATTGGGCGCGCGGACGACGCGCCGCCAAAGTTGGAGCGCGCACGACTCGTGTTCGATGATGGCACGCGGGTCTCCTTAATTGACGGTCGTGCGTTTGCAGTCGTGCGCGTGCACGAAGCAGGGCAGCTAAAGCTTCCTCCCCTTGGCCCCGAGCCCACCGATGACGCCTTCAATGCGCTGTATCTGCAAAACGCGTTGTCAAAACGAAAAGTCGCAATCAAGCAGACGCTGCTCGACCAGAAGGTCGTAGCCGGGTTGGGCAACATCTACACGTCGGAAGCACTTTGGGAGGCAAAGATCAGTCCAACCGCCGTTGCTTCCTCGCTGACCAAGGCGAAGAGCGAGCGCCTCGTGAAAGCCATTCGCCTGGTATTGGAACGGGCGCCAGCGGAACGCTATTTCGACCGTGATGGCAAATCCCAAGCCGGTGACACCGCACTTTCGGGAATGCGTGATGACATGTGGCGCGTGTACGGCCGCGAAGGGGAGACGTGTCCGCGCTGCAGGAAAGCCAGGATCAAGCGAATAACTCAGGGAAGTCGCAGCACGTTCTTCTGTCCAAACTGCCAGCGCAGTTGACCGCTGTGTGCGCTGACTAACGGCGGCGCTTGCGACGTTCAATTGCCGCGTCGAATGCTGCCAGAGTTTTCTGCGCTGTGTAATTCCAACGAAATTTTTGGCTTTGAACCAATCCGCGCTTCGTAAGGTCGTCGCGAAGCGCCGAGTCGTCGAGCAAGCGCTGCATTTGATCGGCTAGTGCGTTTGCATCGTGAGGTGGAAACAACAGCGCGGCGTCTCCCGCGACCTGTGGCAGTGAGCTCGCATTTGCGCAGATTACGCGTCCCTCACACTGCATTGCTTCGAGCACAGGCAGCCCAAACCCCTCGTACAGCGACGGGAATACGAGCGAGGTCGAACGGCGATAAAGCGCTGCCAGTTCGATATCATTTACGAAACCAGCGTACCGAAGCCAACTCGGATGGCCGCCACCACCGGCGTTCTCCAGCCGCTTTCCCGGACCGCAAAGCACCAGCGGAGTTGTGCGACCACGGCGATCCAGTTCATACATCGCGGCAATAAGAACGGGCAAATTCTTGCGCGCATCACTCGCGCCAACGGCCATGAAAAACGCGCCTGAAATTCCCAGCGTTTTGAGTATTGATGCATCGTCATTCGCGTTCGCAATGAAGTCATCAGAAGCGAGCAGGACTTCGTGTACCTTGCTCATGTCCGGCTTGATTGCGCGCGCGATTTCCTGAACGGTAAAGGCGGAATCGGCCAACACCGCGTCGGCCGCTTCGATTGCACGCGTGTAGCGACGACGATACTTGATTCGCTTCATGACTTTCCACCAGCGGCCATCGAGCATGACCATCGGCGCGATGTCATGAATTGTTACGGCGACTGCCGCTCGTTCAGTGCGTTGTGAAACGAAATTCCACGGGAACCACACGACATCTGCGTCGCTTGTACGTAGCAGTGCTGACGACACAATTGTCGCCCGTCCGGCGGTTTCGCCGATCGATTGCAGCAGCGAGCGCATCGGCGATTCTTCACTCGTACCGTTCACGAACGCGGTGAACGAAGTATCCGGTCGAACGAGTGGAAGTTCGCGCAGCAGATTTCGCACGTAACGACCCATGCCGCGTTGTTCGCGCAGCAGTCGGCTGGCGTCAACTCCGATGTGCATGTCTATGCGTTACCGCGGAATTGATGCACTTAGGCCCCGTCAGTCTTGCGCACGCAACAGTGCGCCTTTCAAATATCCCGTCTCGGGAATAGTCACAATTTCCGGATGATCGATACCTTGCCCGGTAATTGCTTCAATTGCAAATCGGCGCCCACTATCGGCGGCGGCCTCATGCAGCATTTCCAGAAACAACGTCTTCGAAAGATGATGACTGCAGCTCGCTGAGAACAAAACTCCGTCGGCAGACAACAGTTTCATCGCCTGCAAGTTGATGTCTTTGTAACCACGCAGCGCCGCCGGCAACGCCGGACGAGTCTTTGCGAAAGCAGGCGGGTCAACAACGATTGTTTCGAAGCGCTCTCCTGCTCTGTGCCATTCGCGCATAACGTCAAAGGCGTCGCCTTCATGGGTGCGCACGTTCGAAAAATTGTTTAACGCGGCATTCTCCAGAGCGCGACTCAATGCGGGTTTTGATGAATCGACGGCCACAACTTCCGTCGCGCGCCTGGCCATGTGCAGCGCAAAACTTCCGTGGTAAGCGAAGCAATCAAGTGCGCGTCCGCGCGCTTCTGCACCCATTAGAATACGATTGTCACGCTGATCGAGAAACGCGCCTGTTTTCTGTCCATCCCACGGCGCGGCGAGAAACTTTACACCGTGTTCGTGCACTTCCACGTTGCGCGGCACTTCGCCAAATAACAATTGAATGTCCCGCGAAAGACCCTCACGCTCGCGTGAGGCCACATCATGACGCGCGAGAATGCCACGACAATTCGTCAACTCTTGTAGCGACGAAATAATAGTCTCTTGCCACGCTGCCATTCCCGCCGACAACAACTGCACCACGAGACAGTCTCCGTAGCGATCAACAACAAGCGATGGCAAGCCATCACCCTCGCCATGAATCAGTCGATATGCGTTATTGTCATTCACCAACCGATCACGTCGCGCCAGTGTTTTCCTGAGTTTCTCAAACCACCAAACATCATCAATCGGCACATTCGCATCGCGTTCAATCATTCGCAGCGAGATTTCCGACAGGGGACTCCATAGCGCCCATCCCAATCGCGTTCCGTCAACACCGATGACCGGAACAACCCCCGCCGGACAGTTTGGCCGAGTGTCGATGTCGCTTTTGAAAATCCACGGATGTCCGCGATGAATGCGCAACGCACCGCGCTTGGCGATAATCGCTGGCGTATCAAAAATCGAACGCGTTGTCGCGGCACTGCTCATTTTTTCTTACTCGATTTCGCCGCGGCCCGCTCTTTCTTGAACGCCGCAACCGCCTTCTCATGCTCGGCAAGAGTTGTACGGAATTCGTGATGCCCGTCGGCGCTCGCCACGAAATACAAATAGGGAACTGAGGCTGGATTGAGGGCTGCCGTAATTGACGCCAACCCTGGTGACGCAATTGGTCCCGGAGGCAATCCAACATACTTGTACGTATTGAACTTCGAATTCACTTCGAGATCTTTGTACAACACACGCTCAACGTGATTCGGCAATGCGTATTGAACCGTTGGATCGGCCTGTAGTAACATCCCTTTGCGCACGCGATTCCAATACACCGCTGCGATAATCGGACGCTCTTCCGATTTCTTTGCTTCGGTTTCTATAATAGACGCCATCGTAATTGCAGCGTGACGCGAAATGGCCAGCGCTTGCAATCGATCTGACGCATTCGGTACTTTCGCCCAAGCCGCTTCAAATGCATCAAGCATTGCATTCACGGCTTCGCGCGCGGTCGTGCCGTCTGTAAATGTGTAGGTCGCGGGAAACAGATATCCTTCCAGCGATGGCAACGGAATGTCGAGCTTGCGCTGCCACGTTGTATCCGTCGCGGCCGCACGCACGGAATCTTCCGGTACTGACAACGCCTTTGCAACCAACGGAATGATCTCGCGCAAATTGTAGCCTTCGGGAATGGTCACCGAATGAACAATTCCTTTTCCTTCCACCAATTCATTGAGCGCCGTTCGCCAGCCCGCATTGCGTGAAAAGGTGTACGTACCCGGTTTGATCATGCGATCACGACCGCCAATGGCAGCGTACACGCGAAACAGACGTGCTGAATTGATGGCTCCGGCACTCTCCAGTGCGTTGGAAGTCTCCCGAACTGAGGCGCCGCGCGGAACCACAACTCGAACTGGAACTGAAACGTCGCCTATCTTACTACCTGCATAACCGCTCCACAAATACCATCCGCCAGCAACAACAATCAGCAGCATCACGAGTGGAAAAATACGTCCACTTTTTTTCTTCCTGGCGTGTGCCATTACGCGGTCACCGCTTCACCCAACTGCATCCCGCGCGCCGCCGCCCGCAACACGCCTTCCAGCAGGATGCATGCGGCCAGCGCATCGACATCATTTTTTCGACCGCGCGTTGATCCGCCTTGTTCGCGAATGCTGCGCAACGCTGCCGATGTTGTAAAACGCTCGTCAACTAAACGAATGGGAAGCGATTGGCGGGATGCTAATGTCGCCGCCACGCCGCGTACCTCCACCGATCGATCCGTTTCGCCACCGTATTCATCCAGTGGCAAGCCGAAAATAAATCCTGCTACCTGCAACGCTTCCGCCTGACGAATCAACTCCGCAATTGGTGGCCGCTTGCCAGCGCGACGCACAATGGCACCAGCGGGCGAAGCAAGCATTCCCAGTTCATCACTGACAGCGAGTCCAACTCGCTTGTCACCCCAATCAACGGCGAGCAGACGTCCAATCAAGGCTCGGCCATCTGCTCGAAAAATTCTTTATTCGTTTTGGCACGCTCCATACGCTTGATCAAAAACATCAATGCTTCTTCCGGCGGCATGTCACCAAGAAATGCGCGCATCAGAAAAATACGTTGTTGTTCAAATGGCGTCAGCAACAATTCCTCGCGCCGCGTTCCCGATTTGTTGATATCGATTGCCGGGAAAATGCGTTTGTCAGCAAGTTTGCGATCGAGCACCAATTCCATGTTGCCGGTACCTTTGAATTCTTCGAAAATCAACTCGTCCATTCGCGAGTTTGTTTCAATCAGGGCCGTCGCAACAATCGTCAGCGATCCACCCTCGGCAACATTGCGTGCGCTACCGAAAAATTGCTTCGGTTTCTGCATCGCACCCGAATCGAGTCCCCCCGACATCGTTCGTCCGCCACTCGGCGCCACCGCATTGTGAGCACGCGCCAGTCGCGTAATTGAATCGAGTAGAATGATGACATCCCTCCCCGTTTCGACGAGACGCTTGGCTTTCTCAATCACCATCGCTGCAACCTGCACATGCCGATCAGCGGGTTCGTCAAAAGTCGAACAAATCACTTCAGCCTGCGGACAATTCGCCTGCATGTCGGTGACTTCTTC
>JBDUAX010000311.1:0-5686 GCA_040004455.1 Gemmatimonadaceae bacterium | reverse complement strand
CGTTCGAACCAATCAGCGCTTTCCCCTCATCCTCATGCTGCACGGGTCCGGCGCAATCGGCGACGACAACACAGCACAGCTCGGAGCATTGGCGATGTCGTGGGCCGACTCGGCGGTCCGCAGAGAGTTTCCGGCTTACGTCGTAGTACCACAATTCAGCGAACGCAGCGCCTACTACGAGGTCGACTCCACCGATGGCCTGCCACGATCGCGATCTGGTTCGCAGCTACGCGCAGCCCTGGACCTCGTCGAAAGTCTCCTTCGCGTCGAGGCGATAGACACCAGTCGCATCTATGTGATGGGGTTTTCGATGGGCGCTTCGGCGGTGTGGCAAGTGCTTCTGCTGCGCCCGCATACTTTCGCCGGCGCGATTGCATTTGCTGGAATTCCCCCGGAGCGCGCAACGGCTTCGCTTTTGATGCACGAGAACATTTTTGTGCTGCACGGAGATGCGGATACTGAAAATCCGCCTCAAGCCGATTGGGCTATGTTGGCAGCGCTCCGGCGTTCGGGCGGAACATCTGCGCTTCACAAGGAATTCCCCGGCCTCGGCCATGAGGTTCCTTCCAGTTTCGTAGCGGACATTTCGTGGCGGCGATGGCTCTTCAGCCAGAAGCTCAAATTGCGATGACAATAAATGGCACGTCGAGATCGCCACGCACCCCATCCCCACCTCGGAAATTGCCGAAGAAGCCAAGCTGGCTCTGCGTGAGCTTTCGCCCGCCAACAGGCCTGCCAACCAGAAGGGTCGCGTTCGGGCGACAGTCGGTAGCGAAACGCAGGATACGATCGTGCCCCGAGAGGCGTTCGAACTCCTGCTCGAAATTCTCGGACAAATGGCCAACGGAAACGCCGTCACCATCGTGCCGGTGCACGCTGAGTTAACAACGCAACAGGCCGCAGACTATCTGAATGTTTCGCGACCGTTTCTCATTGCGCGCCTCGCTGCCGGTGAAATTCCGTTCAGAAAAGTCGGCACGCACCGTCGCATACTTTTCACCGACCTGTCCAATTTAAAAAAGGCAGACAACGCGAAGAGACAGGCAACGCTCGATGAACTGGCAAGCGAAGCTCGGAAACACGGATTGGGCTACTGAACGCATCGCTTTCGCGGAGGCTGCGAAGCGGGCACTGCGGAGGATTCTGTCGCAAGCGGTGACAGTTTTTCCGCCAACAGCCGACGCCTATTTCTCACGACCCGTCAATTGTGCAAGACGCGCCTGCACAACCTCAAACCCAATCAATGTCCCTGTCATCGGAATCACTTGTCCCACAACCCGGTTGGCTATCGACGTACGCCGAACAGGACTACCAGTTTGTAGTCGCGGCACCCGGAATCGACGGCCCATTCTCCGACGTCGACGACTTCCGACGTCGCGCGCTGGCTCACACCATGCGTCCCGCACGCCTGTACGCGCCGTTCGCGCACTCACGATTCCGCATTGTCGTTCCCAATGACTACGCACAGGCACTCGATGCAGTTCGCAGAATGCGCGCGTTGGTCAACGGGCAAGTTGTTGACGCGGCGCCTTCAGGCACCGAACTCGATGTCACGCTGCTTAACCGCGCACTCCCGGAAGACATCGCCGAGTTGATCGCAATGTTTCCGGCGTTCGATGTGCTCGACGTGGTGATTTTGTGCGATGACGTAAATCCGGCCGATGCGTGGTATTCGCAGGAAATTGGACACTCGTTCGCGTCAGCGGCGAGTGCAACGCTCGGCATGATCACGCTCTATCGCGCACCACGCGACGAATTTCTTCGCGACACATTCTTTCACGAACTCGCGCACCTCCTCGGCGAACGCTACGAAATGGAATTCGCTTGGTTTACAATTGCGTCAGGCATTGAGCGCGGCGGCTTCATGCATCGCGACCGCGCATCCGTCAGTATTGCCGAAAATTGGGCTGTCCACCTCGGCGAATGCACGCTCGGCGAAAGCGATGAAGCATTCGAAAACTTTTGTCGCGAAGCACCGGTGCGCGCGGCCACACTTGGAATCATCATGGACCGCATGGTGAACAGTCTCTCCACCATCGCCATTGATAACACATTCGTAACTCGCACTACTTGGTTGCACACGAACGTTCGGGCCGCCGCAGAAAATCATGTGCGCACGAACATCGAACGTTGCCATAACACTGGCGAAAGTGATCGGGAATCGTTCTTGTTGCTGTTGGTACTCGCCGACGGCAAGCCCGTCGCAGGTTTCGAAACGCGCAGCCTTGTCGAACTGGGTGGCGCGGCAATTGGTCGGAAGGTGTTGTTGAGTCTGGCGTCGTTTACTTCACTTGAATCGCTGGATGTCTCCAACACGTTCATTGGTCGCGGCGGGCTTGAGACGCTACCGCGACTCGCGCAATTGCGAGAGCTGAATCTCAGCGGCACGCGCATTTTCAGCAGCGACGTCCGATACATTGGCGAGTTGGTTCACCTCAAGCGACTCGACATTGGCAGCACCAACGTCAACGTTTCGGCGTTTCCCGAACTCGCAAGAATGCGCGGGCTGCGCTATCTGCGTATCACCGGAACGGAATTGGCGAGTGACGCGGCTGCGTTGAGAACGGCGTTGCCGGCGTGTGAGGTGGTGGCATGAAGTTGCGAGATATCACGCGGTCGTCGCTTTGTCAGTCACGCGCTGCAACACCTCGTCCGCATACTGCACTGCACCTGGCAACAACCCGCGTATTAACGTGTTCGCCGTTTCACGAGCCTCCTCGGCGGGCCATTCCGCCGGAAGTAAATCGGGGGGCAGCGATGGGTCGTCCCACGTGATTCGGAAGAACTCGAACATGCAGCCAAAGCGAACCGCAAATGCTTCGCTGGGCTTAAGCGTTTCAAGCGGGTCATTCGCAATGGAACTGAACCGCTTCTGAAATTTTCGGTAGCGCGCTGCAATTGCTGCAACGTCCCACAACTCGTGCGCTAATCGACTGACATTTGGACCGGCAATGTGCGGACCGCGAAAAACATTGAGTTTGTCGGCGATACCGAGTTTGGTTGCAGCATCAACAACCCCATCGCTCCGATCACGCGGATGCAGATACAGACCTGGTCCGAGTGCGCCAAAACCTTGCACGAGCAGCACGTCGCGCAAGCGGTCGCGCGTGTCCCGATCGTCTTCGCCAACCCGGAAATGTACCAACGTCCAGTTCCCATCCCAACTCGCTTCAACGGGAACCGCCACTCGCTCGCGCCCAGCACGCAACACCGCTTCTGTCGCCGGTGACGCGCTGTACCATTTCTGTCGCCCTTTGCGCTTCGACACTACCACGCCGGTGCGTTCCAACCGAAACAACGTCTGCCGAATTGCCTGCTCTTCAATACCCAGTGATGAAATGGCTTCCACGAACCAGAGCCCGGGAAGCGGTCCGCGTTTGCTGCCGAAGAAGCTGAGGCTTGAGTAAATGAAGTCGCTAGTTGTCGCAGATTTTAGACTTGACAGAATCTTGTCGATCATGCTATTTATGTTATATGAAAATACTCCGTCCCGCAAGAGCCACGTTTCTCCTTTTGTTCATGGCGATTGGTAGCACGCATTGTCGGAGTGCGCCTGTTGCGTCGTCAACGCCAGGTAGCCAGTCCGCGTCCGCTATCAATGCGGAAATCATGACGCAAACGGCTCCCGGTTACATCGCGCATGTGCATCGTCCGGTTGATTTGAGGAAGGGGCAACGTGCGCCCGCCATTCTGCTCATTGGTGGTTCAGGTGGCGGTATTGGTTGGCAGGATTACATGGGTGATTTGCTGGCGCAACATGGGTTTGTTGTCATGTCACTGGCGTTTTTTGCGATGGATTCTTTGCCGAAGGAACTGGACCGCATACCGCTCGAAGTGTTTGACAGTGCGCTTAATTGGCTCAGTCGTTATCCGTCCGTCGATCGCACACGAATTGGTATTGGCGCGGTGTCGAAAGGCGCAGAGGCCGCGCTGCTGGTTGCATCGAATCGCGCGGACGTAGCTGCAGTTGGTGTATTCTCGCCATCTGGCTATGTGTTTCAAAGTGTCACGCGCGACTTTCGCAGTACATCCAGTTGGACGCGCAACGGAGTTGATGTTCCATTCATTCCGTACGGATCTGCACCAACTGGCAGTCCGACGGTTGAGTTCTATCGGGCCGGTCGGAAGGAAGCGAATGCAGCGACGCTTGAGTTGGCAACTATTCCCGTTGAACGCATTAATGGCGACGTACTGCTCTTAAGTGGAGACAATGACACATTGTGGGGCTCCGGCGAGTTGTCCGAATTGATTGTCAGTCGGCTTCGAGAGAAAAACTTTTCACACGCCGTCAATCACACGAACTATCCGAACGCCGGTCATTTGATTTCATCAATTCGTACCGATGATGTCACGTATCGCGGTGGCACCAAACAGGGAAATGATTTCGCGCAGACCGACGGGCAGCGTCGGTTTATTGAGTTTTTTGTGCGGACGTTGCGGGGGAAATAGACCGGGATTTTCTCTACTTCTGCCCGTAATACGCGTCGGGTCCGTGCTTGCGCAAAAAATGCCGGTCGTGCAGCACTTGATTGAGTGATCCCGCCGCTGAATTGAGCACCACGGTATCAAACGCCAGTCGCGCCACTTCTTCCAAAACCGACATTGTTTCAACTGCGGTGCTCACGGTTTTGCCCCACGCGAAACTTGCATGACCGGCAACAAGAACGGCGGGAACGCGCATTGGATTGATTCCAGCGAACCGTCGCACAATAACGTGACCGGTATTCGCTTCGTACTCGCCGTTGATCTGTTCGTCAGTGAGCGTCGCGGTTACCGGAATTGATCCGTGAAAATAGTCCGCGTGCGTTGTGCCGAAACACGGAATCTCTCTCGCAGCCTGCGCCCACGCCGTGCCGTAGTGAGAATGCGTGTGCACCACGCCGCCGATCTCCCTGAAAGCGTTGTACAACACCACGTGCGTTGGTAAATCGGACGACGCGCGCAAATCGCCTTCAACGGTTTTGCCGCTCAAGTCCGTCACCACCATCATACGTGGCTTGAGTTTGCTGTACGGAACGCCGCTGGGCTTGATAACAATTAACCCGAGCTCGCGATCAATGCCGCTCGCATTGCCAAATGTGAACGGCGCCAAACCGCGCTTCGACAATTCGATATTCGCTTCGCACACTTCTTCGCAAAGTGCACGCAACGCCTTCGCCGGCTTAGTCAATTTGGCGGGCTTGGGCGGCTTCGCTGCTTTCAATTTCGCTTCTGTCGCTGCTTCCGATTTCGTTTCCGGAATCGCGCCAGGTTTGCCTTCCGATTTCGTCCTGGTTGCAGCCATACTCGTCAAATTCCCGCGCGCGTTTTGGCCTTCAGGATAATTGCAGTCATCGTTTCCCTGTTTTTTGTAAACGTGTCATCAACAATTTGCAGAGTCGGAATGGTGTTTGGCCCCAAGCCCAACGTCTCGGCATTGAAACGACCGAAACCCGACTCGTGTACGCCTGAGCTTCCACGCCCGGGCGCCGGCGCGCTCAAGTGCGAATACACGTGACCGTACTTCGCCCAGCGACCGCCTCCGCCCGCGTGAAACATAGGAATGAATTCCCACAGCGCGTCGTACGGCATTTCACCAACACCCACAACTTTGGGATATTTCTTGCGCAAGTTGGTAATGAGTTTTTTCGTGCCTTCGTGCATGTCGCCAGTGGTGCTGTTCACATGGCCGCCAACAATGTCGAGG
>JBDUAX010000310.1:0-5688 GCA_040004455.1 Gemmatimonadaceae bacterium | reverse complement strand
ACGTGGGAGGAATACAAGTCAAAGGTTGCAAAGGGTGATAAGAGTGTCATCTCTCCGCGTCGCGATCTGGAACTCGAACCGCTGGTCGAAGTGTTGGAAGGCAAACGCCTGGTGCATGCGCACAGCTATCGCGCCGACGAAATGCTGATGCTCATCAACCTTGCCGACGAGTTCGGATTCAAAATTCGCACGCTGCAGCATGGTCTTGAGGGATACAAAATCGCGTCGGAAATTGCGAAGCATGGTGCGGGCCTTTCGACCTTCGCCGACAGCTGGTCGTACAAAATTGAAGCGTACGACGCCATTCCGTACAACGTTGCTATTCTCATGCGTCACGGCGTGCTGGCAACAATCAATTCCGACTCTGACGAACGCGTTCGCCGCCTCAACATCGACGCCGCCAAGCTTATGAAATACGGCGGTCTCACGGAAGATGAAGCGCTGCGCACAATTACCTACAACGGCGCCGTGCAATTGGGTGTCGAGAAAAATGTCGGTTCAATCGAAGTGGGAAAGGACGCCGACATCGCCATTTGGAGCGCACACCCGCTCAGCGTGTACGCGAATGTCGATAAGACATTTGTCGACGGCATCGTGTTCTTCGACAAGTTGAAAGACATCGCAGGTCGCCCCGAGAAGGAAAAAGAACGCGCCGAGCTCGAGAAAGCCGATGCGAACTCCCCTGGTGCGCGTCCACGTACGATCGTGCCGTGAGGAATGCAACGATGATCTCATTTAAAAAGAAGGCGACTCAAGCACTGCTGGCGCTAATCGCAACGATGTTGCCGCAAATTTTGCACGCGCAACTCGGTTCATTCAATCCACCCGCCGGCCCGCGCAGCACATACGTTATTCGCAACGCGAAAATCGTTCCCGTAGTCGGCGCTGAAATTGCGAGTGGCTCGATCGTTATCAGCGCAGGTAAGATCGTTGCCGTTGGTGCCAACGTCACTGTGCCCGCTGGCGCTCAAATAATAGAGGGCACGGGGCTCACCGTGTATCCAGGATTGATGGATGCCGGTACATCCATGGGCCTCTCGGAAATTGGACAAGGCGCCGCCGCAACGGTTGATATTTCTGAAGTTGGAAACTTTAATCCAAACGCGCAGGCATTCTTCGGTGTAAATCCGCACAGCGCGCACATTGGTGTCACGCGCGTTGTTGGCATCACGCATGTGTTGTCGCACCCAACTGGTGGAATTATTTCTGGCCAGGCGGTGATGATGAACCTCCAGGGCTCAACGCCCCCAGAAATGGTTGTCGATCAGCACGCCGCAATGATGATTTCACTGCCGAGTTCTGGTTTCGGCGGCCGCGGCGGTCGCGGTGGCGGTGGCGGTGGCGGTGGCGGCGCACCCGACAACAGTACGCAGGATGTGAATCGTACGCGCACACGGCAGCTCGACTCGCTCCGTCAGTTTTTCAAGGACGCCGATGCCTACGCGAAAGCGTTCGAGGCGTATGAGAAAGACAAAACGTTGCCGCGCCCGTCGCAGGATGTTGTGCTTGCAGCAATGGTCGGTGCTGCGCGCGGAAAAATGCCCGTAATCTTCAACGCCGATCGCGTGACAGACATTCGCGAGTCAGTTGCGTTTGCCGAAGAAATGCACGTGAAGCCAATCATCATGGGTGGACGCGATGCCTGGCAAATTGCACCATTTCTCAAGCAACATGATGTCGCGGTGTTGTTGAGCAGCACAATGGATTTGCCAACGCGCGAAGACGATCCGTACGACGTGAACTACGCCGCTGCTGCGAAGTTGCAGCAAGCCGGCGTGCGTTTCGCCATCACTTCGGGTGATGCCGGATCGGAAGTGCGCAACCTGCCCTATTCAGCGGGGATGTCGGCCGCATTTGGTTTGAGCAAAACCGACGCGCTCAAATCGGTCACGCTGTGGCCCGCGCAAATTCTGGGATATTCCGACAAACTCGGTTCAATTGAAGCGGGCAAGATGGCGAATCTCGTTGTGACGAACGGTGACATTCTCGAAGCAAAAACCGAAACGAAGTTCCTGTTCATTGATGGACGCCCCGTGCCGCTCGACAGCAAGCACTCAGTGTTGTTCACTCAGTTCAAGGATCGGCCGTAACAAATAATGCCTGATATCGAATCGACGGACCTGCAAGCGCGCCTGGTCACGGCGCTTGCCGGTCCCTGCGAGGTATTGCGCGCACTGGGCCAGGGTGGAATGGGCACGGTGTTTCTTGCGCGCGAGCTGACGCTCGATCGCGAAGTTGCGGTGAAAGTGATTTCGCCAGAACTCGCGCCGAGCCCCGAATTGAAGCAGCGCTTTTCACAGGAAGCGCGCACGGTAGCAAGCTGCGTCACCCGAACATCGTGGCGGTTTACACAGCCAGGGAAGGCAATGGGTCGTTGTACTTCGTTTACCGAGCTCGACGCCATCGACACGTTGAATCTCGGCGACACGGTGCGCGCTGCAAAGTTTATGACACGCTGGAAAGGCGCAGACGCGGCGCTCTAACCACCAGGTAGAAGAAGCGCGTGATGCCGTGGCGCGTCTTCGCGACAATTCAAGGACCGTTCCGGTTAGTGCCAAGCGCGGTCAATAATTCGCGCATGGGTTGCGCTTGGAAGGCCGCGGGGCGACTGTCGTAGATGGAACCGCGGGAACGGAGGCAGTTGATGGGCACCACGCACGGCGCAGCGACCGGTGTGTCAGTTGGAAAAATGACGCGAAAATCAGCGAGCAAAACCGTGTGTTGCGCGGCCCTGCTGGCCATTTTTCCGACGCTGCTATCAGCGCAGGCGGGGCGGGGTTCTGCGACGAAAGCGTCGACCGCGGCCGCAAAGACCGGCGCACCCGGTGGCGCGTGGAGCATGCCCGATCATAGCGACCTTGTTGAGCGCGTTATCCGCCGCATTGTGACGCAAGACAAACCGGGCGCCGTACCAATTGCCGATTTCAATCTCAAAGCGATTGGTAAAGAGGCTACCCTCGCCGCGGTGCGCGCCTATCTGGGCCGAGATGTGGAGTTGCCGGCGAGTGTGTATGCGTCGGTCGTGGATTGGACCAACGCGAAAGACGTGCAGCCGGTTCCTGATTGCCCGGTCGAGGATTCAACGTGCGTGGCGAAGAGCACGGTGTGGCTGGCCGTTACGAAATTTGAGAAAGGCGACTTGCCGCATGAGATGAACGTGTGGTACACCACGTCATTTTCAGTCAAGCCGCATGATCAGATCATTACCAATCGGTATTCGTTTTGCGAGCGTTGGTTGCGTGTTGGTGGAACGTGGAAGTACGACGGATTTATTCGCGTGCGGAGTGGGTGAGTTGCAGTCGCGCTGAACGCGCTCCAAGTCTACGCCCGCACCAAACGAAAGCTCGAAATCTCCGGCCGCACATTCACGCGTATGGGCAATGTATGTCCAATGCCTCGGTTGATGTACACAGTGCGTCCGCCCGCCAATTCAACTTGCCCCGCTGCATAACGCTTGTTACGAACCGGCAGCACGGGGGGCGGGAGAAACGGAAACTTGCACTGTCCGCCGTGCGTGTGCCCCGACAACATCCAACCGCGGTAACCCTGCCACTGCGGAAAGTCCGCAACGTCGGGATTATGACACAACACCAGCGACGGATCGTTGCTCTTAACCAGGGCGCGAGCGGCCCCAATGTTCGTTGCACCCGCCCACAGGTCGTCCAATCCGATAATGCTTAAACCTTCGATGACTTGCACCGAATTGCGCATGAATTGCACGCCGTGGCGCGACACATGGTCAATGACACTTTGCGCGACTTCCGGTTGGTGCCAATCGGATCCGTAATCGTGATTGCCCAATATTCCGACCGTCGCAATTACCCCTCTCGGCATGTCCTGCAGCACGTACTCAAGTTGGTTTATCTGCTCTCCTCCGCGCCACGTGATAAAGTCGCCCGTGAACGCAACAATGTCGGGTTTGAGGGAACTGGCCAGACGAAATGAGCGGCGTACGTATTCGGGATCTACTTCATCACCAACGTGCAAATCGGAAAGTTGCACGAGCCGCTTGCCATCGAGCGACATTGGTAGCCCGACAATTGGAAGTATCAGCTCGACGACTTCCAGGTTGTGCAGTTCGATTTTCCAATAGGCGGCACCTGCTGCAACAACGCCTGCTGAAAGTCCGGTGCGCGTCAGAAATTGTCGTCGATTCACGCAGTCATGACAGGCACTGGCGCACGCTTCGGCAATATTGAAATACGTTCTTCGTTCGCGGTCATGATGGTATGCTTACGTCCGAGCCATAGGCCGACACCGAGCCAGACCAGTGACATCGGTGCGGCCATGAACGAAATGGAAGTGATGGCCAGGTGCGCAGTTTCACTCACCGCCTTGTAACTCCACGCGCCAATCTGATCTCCCGTTCGATAGACGAACGTATCGATAAGGTTCTTCGCTTTGTATTTGTCTTCCGGCGCAACAACTGTGTACAACACTTCGCGCCCGGGACTCGCAAAGGCATTGTTGCCCGCGCGACGTAGCGTGCTGAAAATGACGAACAGCGTAATGGTTGGCACTGCGCCGAGTGCTGTGAAACCGATGATGCTCATGACGGGCAAAATAGCGAGTGTAATTCCGACGCCCAGCCATTTAATGACACGACCCGTGACAAAAATTTGCGCCGTGATCGTGAGCAGCTGCACAGCAAAATCAATCTTTGCAAGAAACGCAGTTCGCGAACTCTGCTCAGAAAACGCCGCCTTCACAATTTCGGCCTGCTGAAAATACAGAACGGTTGTGCCAATGGTATAGAGCATCATGAAAGCGCAGATACCCAGCATGTACGGCGACTTCAGCACGTGAGTGAAGCCAGCCAGGCTGCTTCCACCAATTGGGCGACTGGTTTCTTCGCGTTCACGGGTCTCGGTACGGAAACTTGCCGGGAAAAACGCCACGCATTGCACACCCAGCTCCAGCATCACTGCGGAAAATACCAGCAGCACCGAAGTGCCAACCTGTTCGGCCAACAACGCCGTAATTCCTGACCCGGCGAGCGCGCCTAACGTTCCACCAACACCAATGAATCCGTAAAGACGTTTGCTCTGTTCGCTGCGGAAGTTGTCGGACATGAAACCCCAGAACACCGACGGCACGAATAAGCTGAACACGCTGGTCCAAATCCAGAACGTCGGAATGAACCAACCTTCGTTCGTCGCAGGCAAATGCGTCGTGATAACGGCGGGTAAGCCGCTGTTCATCAACACGCTGGTGATCCACGGCTGTCCTTTGAGTGGCGCCCACTTGAGCGCAACCGCAAACAACAACGCGCACGAACCAAACACACGATACACAATGGGAATGAATTTTCTTACGGGCAACTTCGATACAATGCGCGCAAACAACGGATTCAGAATCAGCGTCGCGAAAAAGGTCGCACTGAACAAATACGGCAACGTTTTTACGCCAGCCTGCACACCAACAGCATCACGAATTGAGCGGAGAATGAAATAGCTGGCCAGCAAAAAGAAGAAATACACGCACGCCAACATCGTTGCGCGCATTTCTCCCGTTTCAATGTGGACCACCTTGCTAAGCAAACGTGCAAAACCAGTCGCGGGAATTTTGGACTGCTCAGTTCCCGCTGACGTCATTTCGCACCGCTGGCATGCCACAACGCGAGCAATTCCTTTTCGCGCTCAAGCGTCATTCCTGCGCGCAACTTTTCCTGATCGGCGGCGGGCTTGC
>JBDUAX010000309.1:0-5702 GCA_040004455.1 Gemmatimonadaceae bacterium | reverse complement strand
CTGATTTCGCTCGCGGCGTCCATGTACGCATCGAGCAACGTCGCGGACGGCGTTTGCACGTCGGCAATGTTATCGAAATTCGCGCTCTTGGTATCAAGTGGCAGCCACGAACCAGCGTCCACTTCGAGCCCCAGCATTTGCTGAATGCTCGACGCATATTCAGCTCGGTTCAGTCGCTGGAATGTCCGACCACCTGGATTGGGCGCGATTGCGGCCTTCGCATCCAGCATCTTCTCCAACGTCTGGGCCAACAACTGCAGCGTGTCACCACCCGGACGTGCTTTGCCCGGCGGTGGCATCATTCCCGCGCGCAGTTTTCCGATCATTTTCTCCGACGTCTCGGGCATTCCCGTGGCAGTCAGAAGATCGAAGCCCTGCAGCGACAAATTACCGTAGCTCGACTTGCGCTGCTCGTTGTGACAGCCGGCGCAATTCTTTTTCACAACAGCCGTCAGCGCCTCAACAGTTGATGCCGATAGCGCGCTGCCTGATGAATTTTTTGAAAGGACTTCGTGCGAGCTGAACGTCAGCCGGACGGCGGGCCTGGGGCGAGTCACCGGTGCGACAACGCTTGCGCCTGAGAGTCTTGTTGGTGGAACTCTGGCTTCGAGGTTGTCAGGGCCGTTCGTAACGGCTACTACCGCAAACACCAGCAAACTTCCTGATGCGGCGGCGATAACAGACTTCATGCCTGGACCTCCGGGTCGAGGCGATGGTGGGCGGGATGGCGATTGTTCAGCACAATGGCGCTGGAAGTTCTGACCGTGGCAATCACGGGGTAGCAGCTCACCCTGTTTAGTTTGAGACGTTCCAGAGCGAACAGCAAGTACAACTCAGGCAAAACCACTGCGAAAGAACCGTCACATACAGGCTCTTCTCACATGGATTTTGGCCGCGCCCCCCGCTCTTACATCAACGGCTCAGCCGTGCAGTACGTTGATCGAATTGGCCCGAAAGTAGATCCCGCCTACTCACCCACTCCCACGGACTTTCGCTTGAAATTCCCCGTCCTCATCGCGGCCGCAGCCGTTGCTGCGCTTCATGTCGGTGCAAACGCCGTATATGCACAAGCGCACATGAATCCTGTCATCGACGTTTTGGCCGCAAAAAAGCCGGTTTTCGGCGTGTACATACCGTCCAACCGTCGTGGTGGCCGTGGTGCTCCGCCGCTTCCTGCCGACTCAATGAAAACGCCTGCGCAGTTAGCCACAGAAGCACTCACCAACAAGACGGTCGATTTCATTTTCGACGGCAGCATGGAAAACAATTTCGATTTGGCTTATCCGACCTTTTCTGATTTCATGAAGGGATTGGAAACGGCTGGCATGACTTCCAAAACGCCATCATCGCATCTCACGCATCCGATGTTCGTCAAGACGCACAAACTTGCAGAGAATTATGCAATAGGTGCTCAGCGCATTGCGAAGCAACTGAACATGGGCGTCAGCAACATCACGTTCGTTGAAGTTGAAAGCGCCGACGAAGCGAAAAAGGCGCTGGCCGCGATGCGTTTCAAATCGGCCGGCGGAACACGTCCCGATGATGTTGGTGATGCACCCAAAATGTGGGGATTGTCGGAAGCGGATTATAGGAAGAAAGCGGATGTGTGGCCGCTCAATCCCAGGGGCGAACTCGTGAATTTCACGATCGTTGAAACCAAGTCAGGCCTCGCGCACGTTCGTGAAATTGCGGCTGTCAAAGGCATAGGGGTGTTATTCCCGGGCGCTGGTTCGTTGCGCGGCGTGTTCAGCCCCATCGATTCAACGGGCAAGCGTGGTCCGCTCGACGAAAAAGCATGGGAAGCCGCCATTCAACAAGTGCTCGCCGCGTGCAAAGAGTTCAACGTTCCCTGCGGATATCCCGCTACTGAAACCGATATCGAGATGCGCATGAAGCAGGGTTTCAGCGTGTTTATCATCAACTGGGGTGACGCTGGATTCCGTGCGGTCGATCTCGGCCGCAAAACGGCTGGTCGCCCTGCGACAAACACAACCAACTGAGCTGCTTGATTCATCCACTGTGAAAGCGTCGCGTGCATGCACGCGGCGCTTTGTGTTTCTGCATTCGTATTTCGAATATTGTCGTGGCAGACAATTGTCAACTGCAACGGCGAGACGCGGGTTTACGCGGATAACTGCACGGATTACGCGGATCATATCTCCGCAGTTCGCAGAGATTTTGAAAGTGAAGGTTACAATCTCTCTCTCTAATCGCAACGTAGTTCTTCGCACGCTCGAAACAATTCGCGTGATCCGCTTGATCCGCGTTCCGCTTTTGTTGTTAGTTGTTTTTGTTTACGCTCAATCGTCTCAAAATGCTCTTCACAAATCCGCTTGATCCGGCAAATCCGTCAGATCCGCATCTCGCCGT
Organism: Gemmatimonadaceae bacterium; assembly: GCA_040004455.1. GTDB lineage: Bacteria > Gemmatimonadota > Gemmatimonadetes > Gemmatimonadales > Gemmatimonadaceae > Gemmatimonas. Next base: position 3,332 of record JBDUAX010000309.1, on the reverse strand, counting down.
AAGCGGTTCATTCGATCTTCAGTCCTGCGCCACTTCGCGAGAATCCACTTACGCCCTGTCCGCGTCTGCAGTCAATCCGCGTTTCGCTGTTGCAGTTACGCGTTTTACACACGGCAATTTGCGAAAAGTGCTGTTGTTCGTTTTGTCATTGGCCATTTGTGACTTACGCACATTACCAGTTCGGAACACCCCCGTGTACCAACCGGTAGGACATGCGCAGTCCCGCTCAACACGTACCAGGAGTTCCTATGAAACGATATGTAAAGTCTCTCTCCATCGCAGCGCTTGCACTCATTCCGGCAATCGCCAGCGCCCAATCGTCCAGCAATCCCAGGCAGTTCTCCCTCGGAGTCAGCGGCGGCGCTTCATTTCCCACTGGTGATCTCGGCGTCGGCACTGAAACGGGCTATTCAATTGCCGGACACATTTATCTGTTGCCACCCAAGCTTCCGAACATCGGTTTTCGCGGTGATGTTGCTTACGATCGCTGGGGATTCTCCGGTCTCGCCGGCGGCAGTTTAGTCGACGGTAACGCGCGCGTGCTCGGCATTACTGGCAACATCATGTTGAAAGTCAGTGCGCCCGCCAGCGTGTTTCATCCATACCTGATCGCTGGCGCGGGCGGATTCAATTCCAAATTCTCCGCCGCTGGTTTTACATCCAACGGCCAGACGAAATTCGGCATTCAAGGCGGTGCTGGATTTGAATTCGGTTTGTCCGGCTTCACCACGTTTATCGAGGCGAAATACGTAAACGTGTTCGTCAATGACAACAATGAAGGGTCGACTGATGGTGGTGCAAACTCGGGCTCGAATTTTCGGTATATCCCACTCACATTCGGCATTCGTTTCTAACACATTCCGGTACATCAAAACAGCGCGTCGTTTGGAATTGAATTCAAACGGCGCGTTGTGTTTCCTGAAGTCCTGATACGAACCATCCAAGTCGCTGACGCGGCGCGTTGATGCAACGCGCTATTACGACATCGCGAACTATTTTTTCTTGATCAATGCTTGCCTAATGCTTGACCGTAATTGGCGAGAACCCGACACCGTCTGAACCCGCGCCAACGGGCAGCGTGCTCACGATTTTCGCACTCGCGATATCGACGACCGCAACTTTCGCCGCCGCTTTCAACGTCACGAATGCTGTTTTTCCATCGCGCGAAATCGTGATTCCCTGCGGCGATGAACCCTGCGACGCCGCGCCGTTCGCACCGTCCATTTTCGGCACGTCAATCACCCCCTTCGACGTGTGCGTCGCCACATCAAACAAGTGGATGCGTTCAGCGCCAGGATCGGAAATCACCGCTGTTTTTCCATCTGGCGTAATTCCCACGCGATACGCCATGCCAAATCCCGTCAGCGTGTGCTCAATTACGCCCGTCTGACCATTCAACACAAAGACGCTCTGCGAATCATTGCCACCCACCCAAACCTCTCGGCCGTCAGGAGTGACTGCGAGCCCCTCAATGCGCTTTCCGACCTGGAAAGTCGCGCGCACCTTTCGGTTGGGTACGTCAATCGCCGATACAGTCATCGCAGAGATGTTCGTCGTGAACGCACTTCGGCCGTCCTTTGTCAGTGCGACCATGTGCGTTGTAGCCTGCCCCGTTACCAACGACGAATCGATCTGCCCAGTGGTAAAATCCACGAACAACACACGTTGCGCGCGTTCGCCGGTTACCAGCAATGTCCGGTCATCTGGCGTGAACTGCACTCCGTGAGGACGTTGATTGCCCGCCCCAAGTTCGATGGTGCGCGTTTTGGACGGATCGGCAATGTCGATAACGAACAACGACTGCCCGGTCGACGCTCGACCACCGTAAATCGACACCGCTGCCCATTTGCCATCATGTGAAATCGCCACTTCATGCGGCCCTTCACCCACCGGAATTGTCGCAATAGTCGATCCACTCGCGACATCCACAATCGATACCGACGCACCGTTCATGTTCGACGCGACAATCGTGCCCGAACGAACCGGCGCGAAATACATCATCATCGCCAACGGCAGGAATCGAAATGCGTGCGAAACATTCATGGTGCGGATTGCTGAAAGGGGTGAATTGCCCGTGCTTTGTGAACCGCAAACGAATCGCGAACTACTGCTTCTATTGATTATCGAATTCCCTGCTGCGCGGCAGCACGAACGAAAATTCCGCCCCGCCACCGTCACGCGGACGGTACACAACGTCACCAAGTTGAGCCCGCGCAAACGTCCGGGCAATCGCTAATCCCATTCCCTGCCCGTCCGTGGTACCAGCCGCACCGGAACCTTGATGACGCGCTCGAAAAATCAAATCAACTTCCCCGGGCTCAACACCCGGGCCACGATCAGCAACGATAATTCGCACGTTTTCTCCGTCGCGTCGTGCTGAAATGAAAATCGGCGTATTCGCAGGAGAATGACGCGCAGCGTTCTGCAGCAAATTACCAAGCACCTGCAGCGACAGCGTGAGATCACAGCGCACCAACAGAATCTCTCCGTCAACTGCTGGTCTCACAGTTACGTCGCGTTCTCGCAAGACCGCCGCGTACGAAGCAATCGCAGTACCGATGAGGTCATCAACCACGTGCGACTCCACGTTCATCAACGCGCCGTTCGCACCAACATCGCTGAAATGACGCATCGTCGACAAATACTGATTGATGCGATCCGCTTCGGTGCTGATGCGCGACAACGCCAGGGTCGGATTGTCGTACGACGGATCGGCCAACATTTTCATCGTCGTAATAGGCGAACGCAAATCGTGGGCAATGGAGGCAATCAACGCGTTCTTCATTGCTTCGGTTTCACGCGAGTCTTTCGCGCTTACCGCCTCCCGCTGCAACTGCAGTTGCTGCGAGCTCAATTGCTCGATTTCCTTCAAGCGTTCCTTTGCCAGCGCCACACTGCGCTGCAAATTCGATACCAGCTGCGTAATCACGATGCCAGTGAAAATAAAACCGACCAAAATGATAAGATCAAAGTCACGGGGTCTGCCGAATCCGGGGGTTGGCGGTACAAAAAACCAATCGACCGCAGCGAATCCGGCAATTACCATCGCCATCGACAACCAGTAACGCACCTCTCGACTTGTTGCGATGATAAGCAACAGGTAAACCAGCACGCCGTGCGAAATCCGTAATTCTGGCTTCCCCGCAACTTTCGCAAAAAATACAGTGACAGCAGCATACAATGCGAACCAGCGCGCCCAGATTATCAGCGTGCGCCGGTTCAGTGCATCGCTCAAGCCATCACGGCGAAACGAAACGATAGCCAAGTCCAGGTTCGGTAACAATGAGTCGCGGAATTGATGGATTCGGTTCGATCTTTCGGCGCAGGTGGGT
>JBDUAX010000691.1:0-1721 GCA_040004455.1 Gemmatimonadaceae bacterium | reverse complement strand
GTTAACGGCGTGGTCGCGACTGGACGATCTCGTGGGTGAAGCGGGCACGTTGGCAATGATTGCGTATACGGGAAATACAGCGAACGCCGACGCGGAAGCGTCGTATCTGCGTTTCTCAATGGAAGTGTTTCCGCAGCTCGAAGAGCAGCAAGTGCGTCTGGCAAAACGATTGGTGGCAACCGGCTGGACGCGCCCCGACATGGAAACAACTGTGCGTCGCTTTCGCACGGACATTGAGATTTTCCGCGAAGCAAATGTCGCGCGCTTTGCGCAAATCGAAGAACTCTCGGCCGCCTATCAGAAAATTTCAGGTGGTCTGAGTGTCGATTGGAACGGTGTGAAGAAAACTGTTCCTCAGTTGCAGACGCATCTCAAGTCCAACGATCGCGCTGAGCGCGAGAAAGCGTTTCGTTTAGGTGCGCAAGCGTACCTCGAACAGCGACAGCCGATTGCGGATTTGTTTGACAAGATGTACGCGTTGCGCAACGCGGTCGCGATGGAAGCAAACTTCACTGATTTCCAGTACTATTGCTTCGCGTCAAAGCATCGTTTCGATTACACGCCCACCGATTGCGCAAATTTTCACGCAGCAATTGAGAAGGCCGTTGTGCCTGCGGTTGCACGGCTCATGGAACATCGCCGTCGGTCCCTTGAGCTCGACGTGCTCCGCCCGTGGGACGTTACCGTCGATCTCGATTCAAAAATTCCTCTCAAGCCATTTGATACCGTCGAAACATTTGTTTCGCGCGCACGTGGAATTTTTTCGCGCGTTGATGAAGGGCTTGGGGAACAGTTTGGCGTAATGGCCGATGAAGGATTGCTCGATCTTGAGAGTCGCCAGGGTAAAGCGCCTGGTGGTTACTGCACCGATCTCGCGTTTCGTGGGCGTCCGTTCATCTTCATGAATGCGGTCGGCGTTCCCGATGATGTGCAAACGTTGATACATGAAGCAGGGCATAGCTTCCATGATTTTGCGACGCACGATTTGCCGTTTGCCTGGCAACGAAGTGTTGGACATGAGGCGGCGGAGCTTGCATCGATGTCGATGGAGTTGCTTGCCATGCCGTATCTCGTTGCACCCGATGGTTACTACACGCCGGAGCAGGCGCGTATTGCCTGGCTGGAGCATCTGGAAGACGTGCTCGCGAGTTTGGTGCACATTGCGAGCGTGGATGCATTTCAGGCGTGGATTTATTCGAGTGCAGACGGTGGCAATGCTGCTGCGCGCGACGTGAAGTGGTTGGAGATACGCGCGCGATTTGAGAAAGGCGTTGATTGGAGTGGACTGGAAAAAGAACGCGTCGCACGCTGGTATCGTCAACTGCACATTTTCGAATTGCCGTTCTACTACATCGAGTACGGCATCGCGCAATTGGGCGCACTGCAGGTGTTTCGCAATGCAGTCACAGATGCAGGGGAAGCCGTCAACGCATACAAACGTTTCCTTGCGCTAGGTGGCACGAAGTCGCTGCCCGAGTTGTACGCGGCCGCCGGTGTGAAGCTGGTGTTTGACGCGGCGACGATGCAGGAACTCGTGGCGTTTGTGGAGGATCGCATCGTCGCCCTGCGCAATGGCGCTCCGGCTCCATTTGGTTCGGTGATTCCGAATCGGGCCGCGCGTGAGCATCAATCGGCTTGATTCTTAAGCAGAAAAGCAACAGCAAAAACGAAACGCGGATCTAACGGATCACACGGATTTGTTCCGAGTGATTTTTGAGACC
>JBDUAX010000308.1:0-5719 GCA_040004455.1 Gemmatimonadaceae bacterium | reverse complement strand
GACGCATGGCGGTGATGGTTGCGCGCCCTTCAATGTTTTGTCCGCTCTTCGGCAAACGAATTGCAAACGCATAATGCGTTACATCGATTCCCGGGCGATACGGATGGGTGCTATCGGGCGCAACATCAGCGGGAACGACGACTGGTGCCTCAGCAACCTTTGGTGGCGCTTTCGGCCTCGTTGCGGTCGCTTGCGCGGCTACGTGAGTGAGGGGTAACCCCAGCAGTGCGAGACATGCGAGTGCTGCGCGAGCAACCGAGGTCGCAATCATGATTCGCTCACCGCGCCGGCTTCCAACGCAAATCTCGTGAGACCGGCGACGTTATGAATTTCCAGTTTCTTCATGAGGCTCTCACGGTGGGCCTCAACTGTACGACGGCTGATGCCGAGTTCGGCAGCAATTGCCTTGTTCGTCAGTCCGCGCGCGACCCCCTGTAATACATCGCGTTCACGCGGCGTGAGCACTTCCAGCAAGGCATGCGCCTGTGGTGGCGCGGCGGTATCTCCAATTGACAAACGGCGAACGACCGCCGGGCTGAAAAACGTGCCGCCCGCGTGCACGGCACGGATGGCTGCGCGCAGCTCTTCACCGGCGCTGTCTTTCAGTATGTAGCCGTGCGTGCCAATTCGCATTCCTTCGCGCACGTACTCGACGTGGTCATGCATGCTGAGCAACAACACGCGCGCCGATGGAAGTACGTCGCGTAAACGCGCCGCAGCTTTCAAACCCGTTTCTTCGGGCATAGTGATGTCGAGAACTACGACGTCGGGTTTGTGTAGCAGCGCCAGCTCGACCGCTTCTTTGCCGTTCGCCGCTTCAGCCACGACTTCAATGCCAGGCTCGGCGTCGAGTACATGTCGAATGCCTTCGCGAACGAGTGCGTGATCGTCGGCCACCAATACGCGAATGGCGGTTGCGGTGTCGCTCATGCGGTCTCCAATACTGCCAACGGCAATACGACGCGCACCTCGGCGCCCGCATTTCCGTTTGTGAATGTGACGTGTCCACCAACTGCGTGAATGCGTTCCTGCATGCCAGTGAGCCCCATGCGGACCCCCGAGTCAATCGTGCGACCATCTGGACCCACGGCGAATCCAGACCCATCATCAATTACAGTGAGCTGCAGACCATCGTCACGCGCGCTGACGTTGATTCGCACAATGTTGGCTTTCGCATGTCGTGCCACATTTGACAACGCTTCCTGCAATGCACGATACAATGCCAAACCTGCTTCCTGTGAAAGTTCGGGCAATGTGTTTGGCGCGTCGAGTACTGTGCGCAATCCCGTACGTTCGGTAAAGTCGGAAACGAGCGAGCGCAATGCCGGCAGCAAGCCCAAATCATCGAGCAAGGACGGACGCAATTCGTTGGTGACGTTTCGAATACTGCGAATGCCGGTGTCGACGAGGGCCAACAGTCGATCAAGTCGCGAGGTCGACGAGAGCACAATTAACGGTCGCAGACCTTCCAATTGCATCTTGACCGCGGTAAAAACCTGCGCCGTTTCGTCGTGCAACTCCCGCGACAACCGCCGACGTTCTTCTTCGTGCTGTTGCACCATGCGCATCGACAATTGTTCGAGCGCTTTCGTGCGCACTGACAATTGCTTGTCGAGATCAGCTTGCTCAAGCGCTGCGCCAACTTGCTGACCAAGCGCCACCAGAAAGTTGTCGTCGAGCGCCGTGAAAGGATTCCGAACGTCGCCGGTCATTACGAGCGCGCCGATGAGGCGATTGCCGCGGCTGACTGGCAACGCGGCCACATACGGATGATCGCCGTAACCAATTGCCACCTGCGGTCGGCGCGTGGCGTGCATGCGCATCAATACGTTCGAAATTTCGCGATCGGGAGTTTGATTCGTCCACGACGCGCAGGTGCCAGCGCCCCGCACAAAGCGACCCTGTTCAATGTCACCTTCGTCGGTGTCGTTCGCGTCTTCGGATTCGAGCATGTACATCGCGCTGCCACGCACGCCAGGGAGCGTGAGTGGACGGGAAAGCAACGTGTCGAGCGAATCGCCGCGCGCGTCACGACGGTGCAAGTCACCTGATAGCGCAGACAATGCGCGAACTCCGCGCGCCAGGTCGTCGAGCACCAACAACACCAATCCCGCGCCGACGAGCAATTCAAAACTGATGTCGAGATAGTAGCCCCACGGTGTCCACGCACCACGCGCGCGCAGAAACGTGTAGTCGAGATGATGAAGGGCCCACAAACCAAACGCAATTGACAGCAGTTGCGCACCACCCGACCCCACAATGCGATGATGTCTCCAGAACACCCAACCAGTCCAACCGGTTGCTGCGCTCAGAAACAAAACCGCTGGCAACGCCGCGAGTACGAATTGATCGAGATTGTAAATCGCGATGTACGACCAAATGGGGGGAAACAAGGCGAGTGCAAAATACCAGGGCCGCGCCGGTGGTTGTCTCAAGAAAACAACCGCGGCCCACAGCAACGCAAGCGCTGTCCAACCGGTCGCGACCTGATGCCAATACAGCCAGACCTTTTCGTCGGTCAACAAGAACATCGAAATGCACAACAACCGCACAACAAATATGCTCCACGCGACGGCAAACCAACCAAACCATGGTCGCTGAAAGCGCGCGTAAAGGTTCGCGCACAGCGCGGCCAGTCCGGTAGTGATTGCGCCCTGGAGCAGCGTTGCCGCCAGCTCCGTTGAGAGCAGAGGAGGTCCGTCGATAATCACGCCGAAATCTACACCCCTCTAACCACCCTGCTCCGTCGAGTAGTGACGACGGTTCGGCGTTTTTGTGTGGGTGGCATGCGCACTCTACTTGACCGCCTCCGCAATACTACCAGTGGCGGGAGGTTGGCCGTCTCCTTCCCAAACATGATGCACGGTGCGCGTCGGGTATGCGAATGAACTGCCGTGCCGCGCCACGATTTGCATGAACTCCAACAGCACTCGATGTCGAATGTCGAGAAACTCGTTGTAGTCGATAGTTTCGAACCAGGCGCGTGCCCGCAGCGTAATAGCGGAGTCACCAAAACCAACAACATGCACCTGCACGAGATCGGGCCAGATTTTTGGCTCGGCGCGCAAGCGCGCTTCAATTTCTTTTCGAATGGCCAGCAGTGCGTCGGCCTTGGTGTCGTACGTAACGCCCAGGTCGACATTGAAGTAAATGCGATCACGCGCGCCAAACGTTTCAATGCGCTCTTCGGCGAGCTTGCCGTTGGGCACGCGAACAATCGTACGTTCGCGCGTACGAAAGCTCGTGCTGCGAAGGCCAATGCGCTCAATCGTTCCTTCCAACGTGCCGACGCGAACAAAATCGCCAACGCGAAACGCGCGATCGGCCGCGAGAGAAACGCTACCAAACAGATGTTCGACGGTTTTTTGACTGGCGAGCGCGACGGCGATACCACCAATGCCGAGCCCGGCCAGTAGCGACGAGACCTGATATCCGAACTGCGAAAGAGCGACGAGAAGTGCGAGAACGACTAGCGTTACCCGCAGAAAATTTCCTAGAAGCGGCACCAGTGTACGCGCCTGCGACTGGCCGTGCGAAACGGCGTTGCTGACGAGTCGCTCCTGCAACAAGCGGATCGCCCGGAGCAACGCCCAGAAAAACGCGATCAAAACCAAAACGCGCACTGTGGACTCGAGCACACCCGAAACCCGTGCGTTCAAATCGAGCAGGCCGAGTACTGGTGTGGCTGCGATTGCGCCAACCCACAATCGGAAGGGCCCGCGCAACCGTTCGAGCAACAAGTCATCCCATTCGGTTTCTGTGCGCGCAACGACTTTGCTCAGTACGCCGCGCATAGCCCAACTCAGCGCCAGGGCCAACATGAACAAGAACGGAATCGCAATGACCAGTCCAAGCCACTGCCAGAGCAGAACATGCGCGGGCCCTTCGCGCATGAGCACTGGTGGCAACCGATCGCGCAACCAAGGTGCGCCCAGTTGGCCGAACCAGTAGTCGACTGAACCAACGGTAGAGGCTGAAAATACCCAGCGTGCAAGATTGCCGTCGTAGAAGCGATTCACGAGTACCGCAGCAGGCAAACCATTGGGGCCAGGAATGACGCCAACGCGATCGCTCTCGTAGTCGCCGTCGGTCGTGTCCCCCAGCGAAAACGGTGACAGCGAACTCGCATTGAGTTCGAGACGTTGGTCGAGAACGAGTTTGAGGCGGCGGGCAAGTAGTGCGCCGCGCGTCTTCTGTTCCGACGTCAGCGACAAGTATTGGGCGGCAGCATCCCAATCACCCGCGTTGCCAAGTCGCGCAAAATTGGCGTACGATGCGCGCGGCGAATCGGGGGCGGCGGTAACATTCGCTTGCAAAATTGGGCCACTTTTGGACGCGCCACCCAACAACGCGCCCTGCGCATTTGCAGTCGCAAACGCGAAAACACCGGGCAACGCCACCGCGAGCGCAAGGGTGCGAAGTGCAGGTGATCGCTCGGAGTTACTACTCCACGTCATCAGCATCCTAATGCGCATACGGATACGATTTTTCCAGCTTGGCGACCAGTTCCAGATCGTATCCGTAAATGTCGGGATAGAAATATGTTTTGCCGTCTTGTGCGGCCATCGCGGTGGAATACAAAATGAAAACCGGACGCGGTTTCTTCACAGCAACGCGCATCGGTGCTTCGAGCGACATCGACGAATCGATGGCTGCGCGTGTCCACTTTTCCTGGTCGCCCAGCAGCAACGCAGCCAGTTGACCAGGTTCCGACAAACGAATGCAACCGTGACTTACGTCGCGGCGCGCCTTGCTGAATGCACTGCGAGAAGGGGTGTCGTGAAAATAGATGTTGTACGAATTCGGGAACAGAAATTTCACGCCACCTAACGAATTCTTTGATCCGGGTTTTTGTCGAATACGCGCGGTTCCCTTGAGCACCATGTCCAACGACTTCCCTTCGTTTGGCAGCACCGGCGACAAATCGCCATCGCCTTTCACAATTTCGTAATCGTTTTTGTCGAGGTACTTGATGTCCTTCCGCGCCTTTGGAATTATCTCGGCAGTCGAAATACTGATTGGCACATCCCAGTATGGCGAAAACACAATAGTGCGCAGCGTATCGCTGAAAATTGGAGTCTTCTTGTCGAATGATCCGCCGATGGCAACATCCATCGCAAGTACATCGCGTTCGTCATCGCTGTTACCACTGTACGCAAACAATTTGAACGCGGGCAAATTCACCAAAATTGGTGGGTTGCTGTAGTTGCGCGGCAGCCAGCGCCAGCGTTCCAACGACAACTCAATTGTACGAAGGCGTGAATCGAACGGCTTCCTCAGCGCCGAAATTGTCATCGGGCCGATGTTGCCGTCCGACTCGAGCCCGGTGCGTTTCTGAAAATGGCGCACCCCTTCCAACACGTCGCCGAGCAGAACGGTTGTGTCCTTGTTCGGGGCGTAGTTGGCGAGGGGCAAATCACCAAGTGCGGTAAGCAAAGCGCGAAGCTTACCCAGCCCCATGTATTCATCGCCCGGCTTGGTAATTTTCCCTTTTGGGAACAGTGGCAGTTTGATAATCGACGAATCGGCGCGCAGAGTTCGATACTTTGCGAGCGATTTCTTTAGCAACGAATAGTGGATGAACGGCGGCTCTTCGTTGTCGAGCAGGTGATCAACGTGCGCGGAGTCGGCAATGTGCGCGACTACACCCGCTGCGTCGTACTTCGCGCGCGGAATGCGCAGTTCCGCGTGCGCCTCAGACGGACGCAAGCGCCCTTCG
>JBDUAX010000690.1:0-1730 GCA_040004455.1 Gemmatimonadaceae bacterium | reverse complement strand
GCAACGCGCTCACGAACAGCTTTCCGTCGTGTCCCGGTGACGCGTACGCCGCAACTGGTCCGGCCAGCATGTAACACAAACCACCAATTGTTGACGATTGTATAGACAAGTTGCTGGCGCGCAAGAAACCAACGGTGAAGAATCCGGCCAGGAACATGTGTATGACAAAGCCCCATGTCATTGCGATGTCGGTTGGCAAGAACATGCGCAACAGGAAAGTCGGATAGAAAATGTCGCCGTGCATGGCCGCGACGTACGGCATGCCACCAAACTGATACGGATTCCAGAGTGGAAAACCGGTGCCGTTTTTCAGCGAAAGTGCAGCGAATTCGCGAAACGAAAATCCTGCGATGTATTGATCGGAGTGTGGATTGACAAGAAATCCGCCGCCGAGTGCTGGCCACGCCAACAGCATTGTAGCACCCAGGCAAATGAGTGCGGCCAGAGCTAACTGGTGGCGCGTTGCCGATGTTGGTACGGCGTTCGCGTCAGAGTTTGCCATCGGTATTGGGAGAGGCGTGAGCGGAACGCGCTTTACGTGACAGCGCGAGTCCAACGAGTCCGGGAAGTAATTCGAGAATGGTCAACCACAAGCGCGAGGCAAATGCAAGCATCCAGGCTTCTGCCTGGCTAGTGAGTCCCAGCGCTGTAAACGCCGCAACCATTGCCCCCTCCCTCGCGCCAATGCCACCAGGAGCGAAGAAAACTATATAGCCGACGAGATAACTGGCGGTCCAAACGCCGACGAATTCAGTAAAACTGCCGCCAATGGACGGCAGGCAGGCTTTGGAAAAAAGCATGAAGGCTGCACCGTAGCCAAACCAGGACAGCAGATTGATCGTCACAGCGGCCCACAATGTTGGGGCGGACAGATGTCGTTCGGGAAGATCGCGGCCGAGTTTTTTTGCCAACCATTTGGAGATGGGTGGCAGGATCCACGGAGCGGCGATTACTCCGACTACCGAGAGTACGGAAATGACGATGCTTCCGAATCGGACTCCGTTGGAAACGCTATTGAGAATTTGACTGCTGCTGAACGCGACGACACCGAACCCGGCACCGATGTTGAGCAACGTCCCCAGGATCGCACTTCCGGCGGCAGCAGTTGGGGAAACGCCTTCACGTTGCGCAAGTATGCCAAGTGCTCCCACCGACCACACTTTGCCTGGTATGTAGCGACCGAGGTTAGCGATTGTCCAAATGCGAACAGCGGGGAAAAAGCGAAGCTCACTGCCCCACCCTGCAACGAGGATTCTCCAACTCTGAATGAGCGCGCCGTAAGTAACGAGTACGATGAGTGTTGCGAGGGAAAGCGTAATCCAGTTCGGATGCAGGTTCGCCGCGGACGTCGCAAGTTCGCTCCATTGTTCGGAGACTTTCTTCGCGGCGTATGCGAGCGCGACAACCAGGAAAACAATTTGCAGCCAACGCCACAGCATGCGCCGATTGTTGCCGATAGTCGCAGTCGATTTGTTGGGCACGAAGTTAGCGGCGCTTTGCAATCGCCAACGAGTACAGTTCGCAATACTGCGTTGCGACTGCATCGGGGCTGAATTTGTTGAGCATTGCCAAACGTGCTGCGCCTCCCGCGCGACGCGTTCGTTCTCGGGCGGCGCCAGTTGACGCGGCAAAATTCTCGAGCGCAATGCTGAATGCACTGATGTCGCCAGGCTCGACGAGCGTGCCACCATCGTTTGGCAATACGACATCAACGAGGCCACCTGACGCAT
>JBDUAX010000689.1:0-1731 GCA_040004455.1 Gemmatimonadaceae bacterium | reverse complement strand
GAGCAGGTGAACGATGCTGTTGGAGTAATAGGAGATGAGGGGACGGCCGCGTGGAAGAATGAGGTAGCCGTCTCCTGCACGTGCAACCATGCGGCGCAGCCGCAACATGCGATACGCGCGATCGAACGTCTCGTCGATATCACGATCGGCACGGAGTACGCGTCCATTGAGTTCGAGCAATACATCACGCATGGCAGCCATGCGTCCAAGGAGTCTGTCGCGAGGAATGAAATCGGCGTCGAAACTTTGAATTGCCGCACACGCCAGCGGTACTGACGTCACAGGAATAATTCCGCCAATACGCTGCAACATGCTGTCGCAAAATTTCTGCACGAACGGCAAGCGTTCAGTGCGCGGCAATGCGAATAGGTTGACGTTGCTCTTTTCGAGCGACGACATCCAATCGCCAATTGATACCGGTGCACCAATGGTCACAGCGGCGCGACCATAGCGCTTCCAGCGACGCGTAAGAAGTCGGCCAATATTCCAGAAGAGATAACTGGCGACTTCGCGCACCTGCGTGCCGCGGGATGAAACAGGACGCTCGGCGCGCGTTTCGAGTTCGCGAAGCAGCGTGCGATCTTCGAGCACGCGGTCATAGTTGATGCCGACTGGAACGATGTACATGCGCGAGCGGCATTCCGGATCGCGCGCAACACCCAGGGCGTAGTCGAGCAAACCAATTTTGCCCGGTCGCAACGCACCGTCGCGTGTGAGTCCACCTTCGGGAAAGACTCCTTGCGTGACGCTGTTGCGCGTAATGAGCTGCACATATGCCTCAAGCACGGAGTGATACAGCGGCTCGCGATAGCGGCGGCGAATGAAGTACGAACCGAATGTTTTGAACAGGTATTCGAGCGGAAATGCGCGCGCCCATTCACCGACGGCATACGAAATGGAAACGTTGCCCATCATCACGTACGCGACGAGCACATAGTCTGCATTGGAGCGATGGTTCATGAGGTAAATGACAATCGAATCTCGCGGCAACCCGTGAAATGGATCGGGGCGCTCGTATTCGACAGAGACCTTGTAGAACATGCCGAGCAGCGCGCGGCTTACCCAATAGCCAAGGCGGTAGTATGCGAGGATGTTGAAGAACGGGACAATTTCATCGAGGTAGCGACGAACGCGCTTCCATGCGTCCGCTTCCGATTCGTTGTTTGCAATCGTGTGAACATGAACAGCCTCGGCTACCATGGGATGCGTGAGCACTTGTTCAATGACGTAGCGCTTTTGCGTGAGCTTGAAGCGGTCGGTGCGGCCGCGGTTGTGAATCAGTGTGCGGCGGCCGAGTCGGCGGAAGTAGCGTGCAGTCGCAATAGTGACGCCGGCGAGGGCCAGAATTGCTACGATTGCAAGCGTGATTTCGCGGCTCAGCGTCATGCGCACCAAAGTGTGCGGTGATCAGGGCATCGCAAGCGGCGTTGAGGCGAAATTGTTGGCTAAGCTGCTTGGTTCGCGGCACAAGGTTCTGAAATGCGACCGTATCGTGAGCGAAGTTCGGCTGTATCTTGTTGCGATTCACAAGATGTCTGAATACTGCCTTCGAACCGCGCACAGCATTCGCCATGACCGAATCCAATCGCAACACCACTCGTTTTCTCCTGGCTCTCGTTCCGCTGGCGGCGCTTGGTGCGTGCATGGCGTCGCAGTCGCATCCGAGTGGTTCGTCGGGATCGTCCGGATCGTCCGGATCGTCCGGATCGTCCTCTTCATCGGGTTCGGGGG
>JBDUAX010000688.1:0-1733 GCA_040004455.1 Gemmatimonadaceae bacterium | reverse complement strand
TTCTGCGCGAGCACAATGGTCTTGCCACGAACATCCGTGACACTCTTGATGTTGGAACGGCACACAATGCCATCACCACCATTCGACCAGTCCACTTGCTGAAAAATGCGAGGCATGGTGCGCGAATCTTTGCGCAGTTGCTCGACGAACAGCGGCACCATGTCGAGCGTGGCCCAGCCGATGTGAATCTTGCCCGACGCGTACGCATCGCGCATGGACACGGGATCGTCAATCAATACCAGTTCAAGCTTGAACGTTTTGCCGTTCGGCGCTTTCCACAACTTGCCGGGTTTGAAGCCGTTGTTTGCAAGCACAACGGGCGCCCAGCCAGCCCACACGTTGAGCGCCATGCGCACGGTGTTGTCAACGAGTGGCGTGTAGGCGGAAGTGCCTTTTACTTCGGGCAGCTTCGACCCCGCAACAAAGGTGTATTCCTTGACTGTTGTCGCCGTACCGTTGTCGGGTGCTTCGGCGCCCCCTTTTATTTTCGACAAATCGCCAGCGCTGACATCACCCGATTTGTCTACCGCGCCTTTATTGCCGAAGCGGTTGAAGCCCACGTAGAGCAATGCTCCAACAACGAGCAGCATGACGAGGTAAAAAGCTGGACGCGGTTTGCCTTCGGCCATTGGGTTGAACTTTCCGTTAAGGTTTCGTGACTGTAACGAGTATGCTTGCAACGAATTGCGGAAACGCGAATTGCATGTTCGCGGCTTACGTGGATGTCTTCTCTACTGTCGGGCCAAGATTCTTCATCGTTTCAGCAACCGGTGTTGTTTCCGGTGACTTGAGGCCGAGTTGTACTTCGTATTTTGAAAGGAGATCTTCGGCCATCACTTTTTCTGCGGCTTCTTCGGCCTTGATTTGTTCGACGCCACGTGACGACATGTCGGCCGCAACGCGCGCCTTGCCGCGATTGGTGTCGATCTTGCGCTGAATGATGTTTTCAATCTGTCCGAAATCGGTCGTCACATTCATGTCGAACGACTCCGAAATCTGCGCAATCTCCGCCTCGGCCGCGCTCATCTTGAGCTCAGCATGATACTTCAGAATTTTTTCGCGAACCTTGAGGATGTCTTTGTTCGCCTTCTGAATTTTCAGCAGATTGTTCTGATACGCCGTCTCGTGCGTTTGCACCTGCTCTTCGTTTTGCGCGAGTTCGGTTTGCACTTTTTGCAATTGCAGCGCGAGTTGGCCGGCCATTTCGCGATTGCCCGCCTTCAGGTGCGCCTTGATTTGCGCTTCCAACTGCGTGGCATTCGCTCGGCCATTCGCAACTTGCCGCGCAACCGTTTCAACCAGTCCGCGGTACATCTCCAGTCCTTTGCGTCCTTCCTGGAGGCGTGACGTTGCCTGGTCGACTTCGAGTTGCATTACCGCAATCGGATCGGCTTCGAAAAAGAGGTTGGCGATTTTGTTGAGCTGTGCCCGCATCGCGCTGAAAAACTTGGAGAAGATCATGTCGAAGATTACCTGGGTGGCGCGGTGGTAGTTGGCTTCTTGACGGACGGCGGAGGCGGGGGGGGAGGCGGTTGCGTTTCCCCCGCGTCCATTGCTTCTGAAAGAATGCGGCCGCGGTAAATCGAGTCGAGACTGGCGCGCAACGCGGCCCCGTTGCTTGCTCCAAGCACTTCGCCGTGTACTTCGTGCAGAAAGTCAAAGCGCGACTGCGCAACGTCGAAGGCGACAAAATACATCCGAACCGCGCCATCGCTGCGGCGAAAAATTTCGCG
>JBDUAX010000307.1:0-5751 GCA_040004455.1 Gemmatimonadaceae bacterium | reverse complement strand
TAGTCGGGTGTCATCCGGATGACCAGAAAGAGTGGTTCGACAACACAATTTCCTATTTGTCCGGCCGGTTTCCCGAGCTCAAGCCCAATGAAGTAACGGATCTCCGTACGCTGGGTGAACGCTTTGCGCAGCCTCCCAAGGCTCGCTCCGATTCACAGCAAACAGCCACGGTCTGACACTTCGCCTGTTAGCAACGCACGTTTGCAGTTTCTGAAAAAGAAAACGCCTCCACAACAGTGGGGGCGTTTTGCGTTTCTCGGCTATGCGCGCAATTCCTTCGGCGTGCGTTCACGCCACAACATCAATGTGTAATCAATCGTTGCGATGACGCCGAGTATCGCAACAATGATGACGAGCACATTCACCCATGATGGTTTGAGCAACACGGCGAGAAACACGGTGAGCTGTCCGAAGGTGACGATTTTTCCGACCGGGCGCGCCATGAACGGAATCGGGCGCAACCAACTCACATTGCGCGCAACAAAGAATCCAATTACCGACATCACGTCGCGAAACATGATGGCGACAGCTTGCCACGCAGTGAATTGACCGCCGATCAAATAGGCGAACACCACGCTCAACGCGAAGAAGCGATCGGCAACCGGATCGAGCAGCGCCCCCAGCCGACTCGTAATCTGGCTGCGGCGCGCCAGCCAACCGTCGAGAAAATCGGTAAGCGAAGCCACGCCGATCAACGCCAAGCGCGCGGGCGCTGCGTCGTACGCGATAAAACCGAAAGCCAGCATCACTCGCGACGAGGATACGAGATTCGGAATCGTCAAAAAACGCGACCGTGACATTCGTGAAAGCTACCCTCGGGCCAGCGCGGGGTGCCAGCAGTCTGCGGCCAACGTTATCCTGCCCAGCATGGCACTCCCGGTAGAAAGGCTCTTGTTGATTCCCTTGGCGTTCGGCCTGGCCGTTCTGCTTTGGGACATTCTTCTTGCTGGGTGGATCGCTTCGCAACGGCAGGCTTCGCGCCCGTTCACCACGTTGACAGCGTTCTGCGGCCTGATGGTTGCCCCGGCCGCGCTGATCTCCATGGCGAACGTACTCGACGCGACCGCGCGAACGACGTCAACTATTGCGTGGATTTGGCCCGTGGTGACTGTCTGCTTTGCTCTGCAGGTGGCGTACGCTCTCTTTGCGCGGTTGCTGACACCCGCCGTCGGGGTGCCGCTGTTGCTGTATGACATTTGCGTTGCGACAGTTTCAATTGGCGACTTTGTGATTGGCTTGACAGGTGCGGCACCGCTGTGGTTGCAGGGTGCGGTTGCCGCGCGCGATGCAATTGTTGGCATTGCGTCGGGAAGAACGGCGCTCGCATCTCCAATTGCGTTAATCGTTCCCATGATCGCGCCGGCGTTTCCAGCACGATGGAAAGTAAGTGCCGGTGTGCGCGCACTACTCACAATTGCCGCTACCGCGCTCACCGCGCTGCTGCTGACGGAATGGCCACGTGGAGTTGGCGCTGTGCGCAGTTACGATTCGGCAATTGGCTTGCGAATGCAGGAACGCCCCGAGGGAGACTTTGCAATTGGCCTACGTTTATTCTCGACGTTGAATGGACCGCCGCCGGCGCGATTGGTTATTGCCGACACGAAACTCTCGGACACGCTGCACGCGACAACCGTACTCGTTGTTTTGAATGAGAGGGCTACACGGGCCACCTACCTCGATTCCTTGTATCGCGTACTCGATCGGTGGCGCGCCGACAGTTCAACAATTGCCGTTGCCATTGAACTGGAACCCGAATTGCGATCAGCGACTTCGGCCGAACGGGACGAGGTATTTGAACGGGTGTTGCTGCACGTCAAACCCGACGTGCTTATTGCCGGATGGAGAAGTCCACTACCAACCCTGCTCGAGTCTCGCGAACCATCACTGCAGTGGTGGCAAACAATGTTGACGCGCGCGGGACATGTCGTCGACCGCGTTCGCCCGCGCACGAACCTTGGTTGGGCGGCAGCGCGCGTTGACGGTGGCGACAGCGCCGTATACGCCTGGGCGTCCGGTGAAAACTCGCCGGTGAAAGTACTGGGAGTGGTTTCGTTTCCGTCATTTGCGGGATTGCCCGCAGTTGATGCGCGTCTCCGTGCGTTTGATCATTGGCACGCACTCGAAATCGCGCAAAGTAACGCGCCGCGCGATCATTGGCTTATGGAAGTTGGTGGACTTCCGCGCGCGCACGGCGACGTTGCGCAAACGGCAGCGATGATGCGCGCCCTGGCCTGGGCAACACGGCGACCATGGATAACTGGAGCAATACTCGGCGACGCCGGCGATTATGACGGAGCTATTGGTTTGCGCGCCGCGAACGGCCGTATGAGAAGCGCCGTCGGTATTTTGTCGCGCGCTTCGAGAGGAATGAATGAAGCGATTACGAACAGGCCTGCGGGCGCGGGGGGTTCGATTTAACGTTTCGGATTCACGCGATATCGCACGACCGTCTCAACACCAATTGAATCGCGTTCAATTCCCCACCAACTGGCACCGCGAATGAGCCGCGGTTCAAACGTCCACACGAAACGCGTACTGGCCACGCGCTTACCCTGAGCGTTGTATTCGATCCAATCGCGCTGACCATTCGCACCTGGCTTGAGTCCAATCCACGCGCCGCCGTCATCTGCGCCGACCATTGCATCAATGCGTGGCGCCATCAACGCCGTTGACGTTTCCGCCAGCAGACCGGGAGCAAATTCACGATCTTGTTGCGTTCGTGGTGCCCACGCCAGGGCTTGTCGCGCGCGTTGATCATCGACAGTCAGCGGTGGTTTCGCAGCAGGAATTCCCTCGAGCGCGACACTGCTCCACTTGCCGTTTTCAAATCGCCACAGCGAATCGAGATTACTCTCTGCTACGAGCAATCGATCGCCGGTCAATGAAACATGCGTCTTTGCACCCAGTGGCACGGCAATGAAGGTGCCGAGGTGGCGAACATAGTTGAGTTCAGTGCCGCGAAACCGATTGAGCGTGTCAGCACGTCCTGTTTTCGTATCCAATGCAACCAGTGCGAGAGGCTTGCGTTGCACTCCCGGTGTTTTGTTTTTGCTCGAATCGTTCAAAATGAGAATGCGACCGTCGGGCAGGCAGCCAGCCACGTCACGGGAATCGAAGACTTTGGGAATTGTCTTCGCGCTGACGGCGTTTAACTTCGCGTCGAGGTTGGAAAGCCGCGACAGTGCGATGTCGTGCACGACTATTTGCTCACCATTGCACGTTCCGACCCACTGCAGCCGGACGTATTCGCCCAGTGCGGCGCCTTTGCGACCGATGCGTGAAAGCAGTTCGCCGTGCGGCCCAACCTTAACAATTTGCGCATCGGCAGCGCTGCCCACGACCACCGAAGTGTCGACCTGCGTGACTCCATCATTTGTGCTGCTGTCCACGCGCAGTGCGAGGCCGACGATGTCCCCCATTCCGCCATCGCGACCATCCGAACGCATTTCAAGAACGGCCGTTCGCTCGTCAGCACTCGTGCGATTGTCGACTGAATTTGCGCCGCAAGCCAACAACGCAATTCCTACGGCTCCCAATGCACGTTGCAGCGAAATCATTATACCTCCGTTGCGTTGCCAAGCCCGCGCACGACACCTTCCACTCGTCGTTCAGGATCAAAGTATTTTTGTGCCAGTTGCAAAATATCGTCCGCCGTTACGCGCTCAACGTGCTGCACAAATTGCGTGAGTTCGTCGAGGCCATTGCCAAACAGGTATGCGTCAACAACGTCTCCCAGAACCGATGCACCGCTTTGCTGCGCGATCGCGTGCGTTCCAACCAGATAAGTTTTCGCGCGCAGTAATTCTTCGCGACTCACCGGATCGTTGCGCAATTTTGCAAATTCGGCCAGCAATCCCGCGCGTGCCTCCTCCTCCCGTTCGGGCGCTGTTGCAATGTAAGCGGCGAAAGCGCCCGCGCAGCGACGCTCAATCGGGTAGGCAGAAACAGTGTACGCGAGGGACTGCTTGTCCCGCAATTGTTCGAAGAATCGGCCGCCCAGTCCACTCGCGACAACGCTCAGAACGTTCGCCGCATGACGTGAGTCTTCAGCGCGACTGGGGCCATCAAACAGCATTGCAAGCGCAGTTTGCTGCTTCTGGCGTGCTTCCTTGCGGACTTTGAAGGTGTCGGTCCACTGCGGTCGTTGCAGAGTCTGGTCGTTATTCCAGGAGAGTTCTGTGAACTGGCGCGCAACAAGCTGCGCGGCCTCGTGTGGATTGACGTCTCCAACAATTCCAACGATGGCCGGCGCGTTCTTGATATGCGCCAGATGCGCATCGCGCACGCTGCTTGTGTAAACGCTTGCCAGTGATTCGTCGGTCCCAACGACGGCGCGCGCGTACGGGTGATGTCCATAGGCCGCCAATGTCGCAAGGCGGAATGGCCAGCGATACATGTCATCGCGCATACGTTCCAGTTCGGCGATTGCGAGCAGACGTTCCGTCTCCACCGATTCGTCGGCAAACTCGGGACGCTGCACAACGTCGGCGAGCAATTCCACGGACCGCGCGAGGTGTCGCACAGGAATCGACATCGACCAGCTCAAACTCTCCATTCCCGAACTCACGCCAATGCTGCCACCAAGTTCCTCGGCTGCCTCGGCAATGCGTGCACCGCTGCGGCGAGTTGTTCCCTTAAGCGACGACTGCACCGCCAGTCGCATCAGCCCCTCATGCGCCTCCGGTTCAACACTTGTTCCACCGCGCACAAATACGCCGACGTTTACGATTGGCGTACCCGGCCTTGGCAGAATAAGAATTGGGACGCCGGCCTCAGTTTGAAATACAGACACGCCGGCCTCAACGCGTTGCGCTTTGATTTGCGTACGCAACGACGGTGCCTCGATAATCGGGGTATTGATCGGTGTCGTCGAACCGGGAGGTGGTAACACACTACTCCCGGCGTCTTCCACACTTTGCATCAACACCCGCAGCTCTTCTGCATTTTCCGCGAGCGCGTCGGCGTCGGTTGGCCGATAGGCAATGACCGAAACGCGATCCGGTTTCAAGTGCGATTCCAGAACTCGGTCGATGTCGTGAACGTTCAGCGACAGCATGCGATCGTAGTACTGCGCCGCTAAATCCAATCCACCGTCGGCTTCCCAACTTGCCAGGTATGACGCCTGCCCGTCCATGCTGTCGAGTCGTCGCAGCCAACGCGCTTCGACAATGCTTTGCGCACGTGAAAGTTCGCTGCGCCGCACACCAAATCGCCGTGCGGCCTGAACTTCCCGCCACAACTGCAACAATGCTTCGCGTGCGTGCTGCGGTGGGGTGTCGGCTTGCACCACGAACATTCCAATGTCGCCGGCGGTGTAGTCGTACGCGCCAACTCCCGATGCAAGGCGTCGTTCACGAACGGCGCGATACAAGCGCGATGCACGCCCCGTCCCGATGACTGTGGAAGCCATGTCGAGCGCTGCGCTATCGGGGTCGTTAATGGCCGGCGTGCGCCAGCCAAGAGCCAACTGAGTTTGTGCAATGTCGCCGGTCCATTCGCGGACCCTGAATTGCGGAAGCGCGGTTTCTGTCGGGCCGACTATGCGAGTTGGCTGCTGATTCGCCAACCTACCGTAGCTCTTCACTACGGCGGCACGCACAAGGTCGGGATCCACGTCGCCAACTATCGAAAGAATCGTGTTCGACGGTTGGTACCAATGCCGGTAAAACGACAGCAGTTGGGCGCGAGTGAATTTTTCCAGGGCGCTTTCTTCACCAATGCGCCAACGCCGCACGCGATGTTTGTCGTGCA
>JBDUAX010000306.1:0-5755 GCA_040004455.1 Gemmatimonadaceae bacterium | reverse complement strand
ACGACGACGCGATCCTTCTCGAGCGCTTCCAGATGACGAAGCGTGGCCTCGCCATAGAACACGCGAATGTAGTTGGCCTGAATGGGTGTCAGGCGACGCACGGCCCAACTCAAATGCACAAAATGAGGCTCAACTGGTGCATGCAACGGGTGCATGCCAATTTCATCGGGCAAACGATTCGCCTTGCGTGTGTTGCAGCTGCTACACGCGGTAACAACGTTCGACCATGCGTTTAGCCCACCCCGCGAAATTGGAATGAGGTGATCGCGTGTGAGGGATTCGCGCATCTTGAGCTCATTCGACTTGCGGCCGCAGTACTGGCACTGATAATCGTCGCGCGCGAACAAAAATGTGTTCGTTACCTGCCGACGAAAACGGCGCGGTACATGCACAAACCGAGTGAGTCGAATAACTGCGGGGCGAGGAAATGCCCGGTGCTCGGACCGCACCGGACGCTCACCTTCAGCTTCGACGATTTCGGCTTTGCCGTCGATCACCAATCGCAATGCGCGCCTTAAGGGCACCATCGTAAGTGGTTCGTACGACGCATTCAACGCGAGACACCTGTTTATCACGCCTGCCCTCGCTCACGGTTCGGGTGACGAATGGTACATAACCGACAACAGTTGTACTAGCCCGCGGCAGAGGACTGGCTCCATGGGTTCAGGCGTAATCCGATTGCCTTCACGCGATTAACCAAACCCGCATCGTTGTGAATGACCGCGCCATTTCGTACGCGTTCCTCACCGG
Organism: Gemmatimonadaceae bacterium; assembly: GCA_040004455.1. GTDB lineage: Bacteria > Gemmatimonadota > Gemmatimonadetes > Gemmatimonadales > Gemmatimonadaceae > Gemmatimonas. The sequence goes on along the minus strand of JBDUAX010000306.1, from coordinate 5,005 downwards.
CAACGATCACTGTGGAAGCTGAGAGAGATCCGGCCAGGGCGTGAATGATCATGTCGTGTGGATCGAACCCCGTAACGGCTTCGACACGATTGCCGAATGGGAATATCGAGAGATCAGCTTGCTTCCCCACCTCCAGCGAACCGGTTTCGTTCGCGATACCGAGTGCTTGTGCACCACCAATTGTGGCCAAAGTCAGCGCGTCCTTCGCACTCAGCGCGTCGGGTTTCTGCTGGCGAATGGATTGAAAGAGCGTGGCCATGCGCGCCTCTGTGAGCACATCCATTCGATTGTTGCTCGCGACCGAATCTGAACCGAGCCCGGTGCGAATTCCCGCGCTCAAAAAGAGGTCAACGGGCGCAATGCCGTGGCCAAGTTTGGCGTTGGAAATTGGGCAGTGAACTATTGAGCAATTGCGTTCGGCGATCAATTTTGCGTCGGACTCGTCTATTTGAATGCAGTGGATGAGCAGCGGTGATGCGTCGAGCAAACCGGTGTCCGAGAGGAATTCGATTGGCGATTTATTGTGGCCGGCGACGGTGATGTTGCGCGCGCGAAGTCCGGCAGCAAACAGCCCTTCCCCCGCGCGAACAAACGCAACTTCGGCGAGCGACTCCGCAACGTGCACGGCTACGGAAAGATTTTCACTGAGCGCGTATTCGTTGACCGACGCAAAGAGATCGCGTGAGACGGTGTACGGGGCGTGCGGAGAAACGCCGGTTTTGACCAACGCACTATCGTGCTTGCGAAGACTTTCAACACCGGTTCGAAGCCCAAGCATCGACGCGTTACGGGCGTTTGGTGCAGGTCCGAAGACTTCGAGATAGGCAATTCCACGAACTCCCATTGCGAGCATTGCGGCGTGTGGAATGCCTGAGGCAGTCGCGTCGGCAAAGGTTGTGATGCCGTTCAGCAGGCCTTCATGAATGCCGATGGTGGATGAATCGAGCAGCGATTGTTGGTCGAGCACCGTGCGACGCACTTCGGTGAGTAGGCGCAACCATTCGCGAAACTCGAGCCCTTCGAGGAGTCCGCGAAGCACCGTCAGTTCGAGATGCGAATGCGCATTGATCAAGCCCGGCACAATGAATGAATCGCCGGCGTCGAACATGTTGTCAGTTGCTGGTGCGTTGGCGCGATCACCGACGTAAACAATTCTCGACCCTTCAACAACAATTGCGCCGTCAACGATTGGCGGCGCAGCAATTGGCAAAACGTATTTGGCGGAATACAGCGTGCGTTTCACGCCGTTAGTTGGGAGGCCGTTTGACCGGTGGAATCGCGAACGGGTTCGTTGAGTCGCGCATGCGTTCGCGCATGATCGAATCGGCGGCGAGCGTTCGGCGGGGCGGAGCCGGATCGCTGCACGTGGTCGTCGGCTCCGTGCCGATGACAAAGTATTCGATCGTCACACTACCCATGCACGAACTATTGGGAAGGCGACCCGTGTTCGTGTCGATTTCTTTTATGATGATTCCGTCCGGGCGAGGCCAGTCGGGAGGACTCGGCTTGCGTTTGTAGACTTCCGTCATGAACGCGGTCCATGCTGGTGCGGCGAGGTCTCCGCCCTGCGCGTTCGCTTTGATCTTTTGCGGCTTATCAAAGCCCATCCAAACGCCGGCTACGAGATCGGCGGTGTAGCCAATAAACCAAACGTCCGCGCCGTCGTTCGTTGTTCCGGTTTTTCCACCAGCCGGAATTGAGAAGCCCGCACCGGTAACGGTGCGCGCGGCACTGCCCTTCGTGACAACATCTTTCATCATGCTCACCATCAGCCACGATTCCTCTGGCGTGAGCACCGGATCGCGTTGTGGTTTTGGCTCCCAGATTTTTTGCCCGGCGGCATTCTCAACGCGAAGGATCGCGTGCGGTGTCGTGCGCAGGCCAAGATTCGCGAAAATTGAATAGGCGCCAATCATTTCGACGGGATACACATCGGCCGAGCCAATGTACACCGACGGATACGGCGGTATGGGAGTGTGAATTCCAAATTTGCGCGCCATGTCGATGACGGCCTCCGGACCAACTTCCATGCCGGTGCGGATGGCCGCGAGATTGCGCGACATGTACAACGCTTTTCGCATGGGCATCATACCCATGAACTTCAGATCGTAGTTTTGCGGCGTCCACGCTTCACCGGACAGTTGGTCGACCGAGATCGGTGAATCGTCGACCATTTGCGCCGGAGTAAAACCCGCATGAATTGCGGCCGAGTAGACGACAGGTTTGAAAGTTGAACCGGGCTGACGTAGCGCTTGTGTAGTGCGATTGAATTTGGAATCGTCGAAATCGCGACCGCCCACCATTGCACGCACTGCGCCGGTGCGCGGATCGAGCGCGACAAACGCGCCCTGCAGGTACGGCGAATCGTTTCCGGCGACATCGTTGGACTCAGCGTTCTTTGCGAGATACGCCTCGTATGTCATGTGCTTGTACGGACCACTGCGACCGGCTTCAATGGCGCGCAATTGTTGTTCAAGCGCACGTTCCGACGCGGCCTGCATGTCGACATCGAGAGTCGTGTAGACCTTATAGCCCTGATCGTACAGCGCGGCGCCAAAGTGTTGTGCGAGTTGCTGACGAACCCATTCAACAAAGTAGGGCGCGTTTTCCCCCGACTCGGTTTTGCGCGCGAGTTGCAGCGGGAAGGCTTTCGCGAGCGACGCGTCGTTGTCGCTGATGACACTTTCACGACGCATTAACTCTATAACAGTATTGCGACGTTGAATCGCACGATCGGCGTAGCGACGGGGATTGTAGCGTCCAGGCCCTTTCAACAACCCGGAGAGCAACGCAGCTTCCGCGACGTTCAGATCTTTGACCGTTTTTCCGAAATAGCGCTGCGATGCCGTTTCAATTCCGTAGGCGCCGTTGCCGAACGACATCTGATTGAGATACAGCTCGAGAATCTTGTCCTTGCTGTATCGCTTTTCGATGTCAACGGCAACGCGTGCCTCCTTGATTTTGCGAAGGATATTTTTTTCGCGCGAAATAGACGTCGGGAATACGTTACGCGCCAACTGCATGGTGATGGTGGAAAATCCCTGCACGTAGTGGCCAGCGCGCAAGTTGCGCAGCGCGGCTCCGAAAATGCGATACCAGTCGATGCCGTTGTGTGAGTAAAATCGCTTGTCTTCGTTCACCACAAACGCGTCCCGCACGGACTTTGGAATATCCTTCAACTGAACCAGCGTGCGACGCTCCAGCCCAAGCTCGCCAATGAATCGACCATCGGCCGCATACAATTTGGATGTTTGATTGGGCACATAGCTTTCGAGCGATGCAGCCGAAGGACATTGCCCCGGCCCTCGACAGACGAAGTTCCATGCGCCAATAAGCGCGCCGACGCCAATGGCGCCGCCGAATACCAATGCGACCAGCGTCCAGCGTACCCACGGACGTCGGAAAAAATCCAGTATGGCTTTCATCAAGAAGTGAACGTACTGGGCATCCCCCGGGCGCGCCAAGAGCGCCAACCCGTCTATCTTTCGCGCCATGTCTGAACATCACAACAAACTTCCAGAACCGCTCGCCGAGTTGGCGTGGCGCGAACTCCTCTCTCAACGTACCGACGGGTTGGCCGATGCGTTCCGCGCGGGGCCGGTAACTGCGTATTGCGGCTTCGACCCGACGGCCGACAGCCTGCACGTGGGCAATCTTGTCCCGATAATGGGATTGGTGCATTTGCAGCGCGCTGGGCATCGCCCGATTGCGCTCGTGGGTGGCGGAACCGGCATGATCGGTGATCCGAGCGGTCGCAGCAGCGAGCGTACGTTGCTCGACATTCCGACCATTGAAGCGAACGTCCGCGGCATTCATGCGCAGCTTGAGAAGTTCCTGAATTTTGAAGGACCGAACGCCGCGACGATGGCGAACAACGTAGACTGGCTCGGCAAACTCTCCCTGTTGGAGTTTCTGCGCGACACGGGCAAGCATTTCACAGTGAATTACATGCTCGCGAAAGATTCCGTAAAGGCGCGCATGGAAGACGGAATTTCGTTCACGGAATTGTCGTACATGCTGCTGCAGGCGCACGATTTTCTCGAGCTGCACAAGCGCGAAGGGGTAACGCTCCAAATTGGCGGCAGCGACCAGTGGGGCAATATCACGGCGGGTATGGAACTCATTCGCCGGAGCATTGGCGGAAGCGCGCATGCAATGACATTGCCGCTTGTTACGAATGCGAGTGGCGCAAAGTTCGGGAAGAGCGAAGGTGGTGCGATTTGGTTGGACGCGAAGCGCACGTCGCCGTACAAGTTTTATCAGTACTGGATTGGCTCGGACGATCGCGATGTGTCGAAATACCTGCGCTATTTCACGCTGTTGTCGATGGAAGAAGTGATGGCGCTGGACATCGCCGTGCGCGAGCGTCCGGAAAAGCGCGAAGCGCAGCGCGCGTTGGCGAATGACGTAACGACTCGTGTGCACGGCGCGGATGCTGCGCGTGTGGCGGCGGAAGTTTCCATGTTGTTATTCGGCAAAGGTGATGCGGCGGGCTTGTCCGAGGCGGCGTTAAGTGCGTTGCGCGAGGAAATTCCGTACATCACGCACGTTGAGAACGCGGAAAACGGAAACGCGCTGGACGTACTCGATTGGGTCGTTGCACTCGGCTTTGCTGCATCGCGCGGTGCGGGCAAGCGACTGCTCTCTCAAGGTGGGTTGACTGTAAACGGCGTGAAGTTGTCGGAGGCGGCGGCGGGAGTTCCGCGTGATGCGTTGCTGCGCGGCAAGTACGCGCTGATAAAAAAGGGCGCGCGGGATTACGGGTTGGTTGAGGTACCGGGGTAGAGGCTGACGCAAGCACCGACAATTGCTTTTAACGCGGATCCGACAACAGACGCGGATTGTTCGTTGCCATCGAATGTCTGCATGGCGCAATTGAAGAGACGATTAGAGGTACGAACGGAAACATCAATTTGCGCTTTGGCTGTCATGGTTTTTTGAGGGCCGTAAGCGTCTGCAACTTGAATTACGATTTCAAGTGCAGTTTGTAATGTAGGAGTCCACA
>JBDUAX010000687.1:0-1738 GCA_040004455.1 Gemmatimonadaceae bacterium | reverse complement strand
TGATACAGTTTTAGGCCTCAGACTTTCAGAGATCTCTAGTGAGGATATTCCAGCGATTCGGTCGCCAATTCCGATTTGCGCTGTTCCTAACAGAAAAAGGCAGTTCATCACGATGCTTACTAATGCCGGGTCATTTGACGGGATGTTGCGCAATGTCGCGGAAAGCGCCCGCTCGGCCTCGTTGTATTTTTTTTGAGTTACTAGTGCATTTCCGTAGACAAGGCTCACTTGCCACAATGCTTCGTGGCTTTCGTTGTCAGTTGCTTTACTTATATCTTGGAGCACTTCCATTGCGAGCAATTCAGCTTCCGGAAAATTGCTACACACTGTGTAGGCTTGAAGAAGGACAGTTTTCGTTGCGATTGTTTCGGGGTGTGGACTTGCCCCGATTTAATGGACACTGGGTTTAAGCTGCTCGCCGAGTGCGAGACAGGGCCTGCTCAAATTGCGCCGGAGATTGGTAACCGAGCGTAGAGTGTAAGCGTTCGTGATTGTACCAGCGGTCGATGAATTCTACGAGTGCGCGCCGTGCCGCGTGATGCGACGCGAAGACGGTGTCGTCGAGCAATTCCCACTCCAGCGTCGCAAAGAAACTCTCGGCGACGGCGTTGTCCCAACAATTCGCGCGCCGACTCATACTCGCGACGCCGCGATGCCGGCGCACGCACGTGCGAAAGGCGTCGCTCGCGTACACGCTGCCACGATCGGAATGCAACATCCAGCCTTTCTTCGGTTGTCGAAGCGCCAACGCGCGGCGCAACGCGGTCACGACGAGCGTCGCATCATTGCGGGCGCTGGTAGCCCAGCCGACAATGCGCCGCGACGTCACGTCCAGTATGATCGCTAAATACAACCACCCCGTGCGCGTCGGAATGTACGTCACATCACTCACCCAACGTCGATTGATCGCGCGCTGTTTACCGACGGCAAAATCGCGTCGCAGTTTGTGCGGGGCGATCGGATCCGCGTGCGCGCTGTCCGTCGTCACGACGAAGCGTCGACGCATCCGCCCCACCAAGGCTTCCTCCTGCATCACCCGCGCAATGCGTTTGCGCGAGACACGCACCTGGCGCTGTTGCAACGCTTCGTGAATGCGCGGCGCCCCATACCGCTTCCGCGATTGCGCATGGGTGGCGCGCACCAACACGCGCAACTGCGCCGTCGCCTGCGCGCGGGCACTCGGCGGTCGTCGTTGCGCGGCGTAGAAGCCCGCAGGCGACACGCCAAGCACGCGACACATCAACGACACGGGGAACTCGTCGCGGTGAGCGGCGATGTCGGCGTATTTCGCACTCACCGGGAGTCCTTGGCGAAATACGCGGCTGTTTTTCGTAAGAAGTCCCGCTCTTGCCGAAGCACCTCATTCTCACGACGTAATCGCCGCACCTCCTCTTCCGCACTCGGCACGTTTCCTTCGCCAGGAAATACATCCGCTGGTGGCTGGCCCACGCGCGCGTCGATCTGCTTTTCCCAGCCCCGCAATTGCTGCGGCCGCAGGCCAAGGTCGCGCGCAATCACCGACAAAGGCACGTGCACTGTCAATCGCTCCTGCATCCGACGCACCGCTTCGATCTTGAACGCCGCTTCAAACACCCGCCGCTCTCGCTTCTTTCGCATCACACACCTCCCGTCCGAAACCTGCACCGGACTAGGTTAGGTGTCCATCAAATCGGGGCAACCTCAAGTCCACCTCAACTGAAAAGTGTGTGGAATGGGTGTGGGTGGGTGCCAACGGTGA
>JBDUAX010000305.1:0-5770 GCA_040004455.1 Gemmatimonadaceae bacterium | reverse complement strand
GTCGACGCATTCTTCGCCGCGGCGATCGGTGCTGGCGCAGCGGTGATCCAGGAGACGCTTGACGTCATCACCACCGGCGACGATCTCCGCTGGGTCGACACCGACCAGGCCTACGCCAACGGCCGGATCCACCTGCAGTCGCTGCTGACCGATGTTGGGGCAGGTCGCTTCCTGCCAACAATTAGCGTCGCTGATTGCGCGTACTGCGACTATCAGTCGGTTTGTCGAGTGAGCAAGGACAAATACGGCAAGGTTGTGAGTCCGCGCGCAGAGTGGGCCAAAGAAAGCGCCAGCAGTAACGCGCAATTTGAACAAATCAAACTTCGCAATACGAGCGCCGGATACTCCGAATGAGCGCGAACCTCGACTTGCCGCTCGCCGACGCCGAAGCACGCGCAGCCGTTCGTGCGAATCTTGACACGACCATGTTGGTACAGGCGGGTGCGGGTTCGGGCAAAACAACATTGATGGTGGATCGCCTCGTCGCTTACGTAGTTCGCGGTACGCCCATTGAACAAATCGCGGCTGTAACCTTTACACGGAAAGCTGCCAACGAACTCCGCGAACGGTTGGAAAATCGCCTGGAGTTTGAAGCGCGCAATGCGGAACACAACGAAGAACAGCGCACGCATTTGCGCTTTGCATTGCGCAATCGCGAGCGAATGTTCATTGGAACCATTCACGCGTTTTGTGGACGTGTACTCCGGGAGTACGCACTCGACGCGGGGTTGCCGCCGGACTTCGTTGAACTCGATGAAAGCGAAAGTCAGGCACAACGGGCAAATGCGTGGCACAATTTTCTTGATCACGCCGTGCGCACGGACAACTCGCTTCTCACGGACGTTATCGCACTCGGCATCGAGCCAATGATGTTGGCTGGTGCTTTTGAGCAGCGGGAGCAGTACCGCGATGTGGAGTTTCCTGCTCCGCTGCATCCGCGCCCCGCACACACAACGGTAAGGAACGAGCTGCTGCGAGTGATCGAAGAGGGAAAGGCATTGCAGCATCGGGAAGGAATCACTGAACTGCGCGACAATCTGCAAAAAACGCTTAACAGGTTGTGGCGACGCTATCGCACGCACAATGAGTGGCAAAGGGATGCGGTCTTTGCGCAGGACGCGGCGACGCTCCTCAGCAAATCGAGTCGTGATCAAACGCAAATGCGGTGGGGGTCGACGAAGGAAGCGAAGGCCGCTGCAAAGGCGTATAAGAACGATGTCGACAACTTCGTCGCCAATACGCTCAAACCCTGGTTCGACGCGTGGTGGGCGCACGTGTATCCTCACGTCATTACGCTATTGAACGCGGCCAGCGACGCGTCACTTCTTGAACGGCGTCGCCGAGGGCAGTTGGGTTTTGATGACTTGCTGACGGAAACGGCGAGGTTGCTGCGCACGAACACGATGGCGCGCGATGCCATTGGCGCACGGTGGCGGCATTTGCTGGTCGACGAATTTCAGGACACCGATCCCATTCAAGCGGAAATCTGTTTTCTTCTCGCGTCGGACGCGCAGTTCGGTACCGATTGGACGAAGGTGGAACTCCGCCGGGGAGGTCTGTTCGTTGTCGGCGACCCGAAGCAAAGCATTTATCGCTTTCGGCGTGCCGACATTACCACGTTCGCAATGGTAGAAGAGCGAATCGGGAAGTACGGTCAGGTTGTGTCGCTCACGAACAATTTTCGTTCGGTTCCTGCAATTGGCACCCTGGTCAACTCCCACTTTCGTGATGTTTTTCATTCAGAAAAAGTAGAATCGACTGCATCGAACCATCAGGCGCGGTTCGCCGAGTTTGTCACGGCAACCACGAGAAACGCGCATTCCGATTCGGGAGTCTGGCATTTCAAAATCGGTGAACAAGGTACTGCGAAGAACGACGAACTCGTAAAAGAAGATGCAAGTCGTATTGCGAGCTGGATTGCTGCGCGCTGTACCCCGGCCGGGGGTCGAGAGCCCGGCGATTTTCTCATTCTTACTGAACACAAAAAGAATCTCGGGCAATACGCGCGTCAGTTAGCCGTTCGCAATGTTCCGGTCGACGTTTCCGGCGCCGCCAGCGAATCGGACAAGGTACTGGAAGAATTACTGATTGTATTACGCGCCGTTGCCGACCCCAGCAACCCCATTGCGGTGATCGCCGCGCTGGAAGGTATTTGTTTCGGCTGCAGTCACGTGGACTTGTGGAACGCGCGCGAAGCGAAGGCCGCGTTCCGCATTACGCAGGCGCAGGATGCACCCGGATCGCCAGTGAGTGTGGCTCTTCAACAGCTTTACGAATGGTGGATGGAGTCGCGACGTTTGACCGCCGCATCATTGGTCGAACACATTCTCGACAGCACTGGTTTGCTGGTACTCGCCGCCAGCGACGAACTCGGTGATCGCAGCGCGGGGCATTTGTTGCAATTGGTGTCGATGCTCCGAAACGGCAATGTTGGTACTGACGTCGCGTCGGCAATTACGGCCATTGAGGGCACGTTGGGCCGGGATGACGATGATGCGTCGTTGCGTGCCGGGGAAACCAACACCGTGCGCATTATGAATCTGCACAAAGCCAAAGGGTTGGAGGCGCCAGTTGTGATTTTGGCGGCGCCAATCAATACGAAAGACCATGAGCAGGAGATCGCTTTGTGGCGCGACGCACGTGGAAACGCGCAAGGTTCCCTGTTAATTCGAGACGCACACAAACACACGTTGGCGCGCGCTCACGATTGGGATGCGCGAGCAGCGGCTGAGGACGAACGCGAGGCCGAAGAGGAAGATCGACTTCTGTACGTTGCAGTTACGCGCGCCAAAGACGAACTCGTAGTTTCGCGCCGCGCCGCATACACAACGGCCAGGAAAGAACCACGCGGCGACGAGAGCCTCTGGGCAAAACTCGCTCGTGCGCTGGACGAGCACGCGACAGCCATCGAAGTTGTCGAAACTGATCCCCCGGGGCGACGCAGATTGCAAGACCCCGCGACGCAAATGGCGGAGCGCATCGCGCGGAGCACACAAGCACGCGCCGATAGTTCAGTTGTTCGTTACAGCATTGTGAGTGTGACCGAAGCGGCCAAACGAAACGCGTTGCAGGCGGAGGAAGATGGCGCATCGTTGGCGTATGAGTTGCATGAAGGAAATGCAGTTGAATTGAACGAATCGAACGCGAATTCGGAGAGCGATCCGCGTATGTTTGGCTCACTCGTGCATCTCGCGCTCGAAGGTGCGTTACGCGGAAGGAGCGATGCGCAGCTCACGCAATACGTGCGCGCGCAAGTGTGGCATTCGCTGCCCGAGTCCGACGAGAGTACTCTGCAAGTCATGACGCAACGTGTTCTCGCAGCGGTCGCGCAGGCAACCGCGACCAACGAATGGAAAGCATTGACTGCAATGCGCGCCGTGACACTGGCTGAGCTCAACGTTGCGCACGTCAGCACGCGCGACGGCGCGCGAGTGCTCGCCGAGGGAATCATCGACGTGGCCAGTTTCGTGAATGGTCAGTGGACGGTGGTTGACTGGAAAAACAATGGGGGCAGTGAATCGAGTTGGCAGCGTGCGCTGCCGTCGTATCAAACTCAGGCCAACGCGTATGCCGAGGCTCTCACTGCGCGAACGGGTGGGCCGGCGGAGGCCCGAATTGTCCGCCTTACCGCCGACCGCTAAAGAAACGAGCCACCGGATAGTCATCCCCTATAGCGACTCGGCGTTCCAATTGTATTTTTTACTGGCACTCCAACAGCGCCGTTCACAATCGAGGATTTATCATGTCGCGATTCGCCGGTCGACTTTCGTTCCTGATGGTTTTTGCACTCGCGTCCTGCATGCACTCCGGCAGCAGTGCGGCACAGGGTGCTCTCAAAGTGGGTCAATGGCATTCGATGTTTGATGGCAAGACCATGCCGACTGAGTGGCGTGGTTACAAAATGACCACGATGCCACCTGGCTGGTCGGTCGAGAACGGTACACTGACGAAATCGAAAACCACCGAAGACATCATTTCAGTTGCGGAGTTCAGCGACTTCGAATTCGAAGTGGATTGGAAATTGGAGAAGGGGGGTAACTCCGGACTCTTTTATCGCGGCAGCGAAGAGTTTGATCGCGTGTATTGGAGCGCGACGGAATATCAGTTGCTCGATGACGCAAATGCGCCCGATGGAAAGAACCGCTTGACGTCGGCTGGTTCGGCTTACGGTTTGTATGCGCCACCTGTTGGCATCGTCAAGCCGTTCGGCGAATGGAACAGCACTCGCATCGTGGTAAAGGGCACGCACGTTGAGCATTGGATGAACGGTAAGAAGTTGCTCGAATACACCTATTACAGCCCCGATTGGGAAGCGAAGGTAAAGGCGAGCAAATTCAAGACGTGGGCAAAGTACGGTCGCGCGTCGAAAGGACATCTGGCCATTCAGGGCGATCACAACGGCGCGTTGACCCTGCGCAACATTCGCATCAAACCGCTGTAATTTTTCAATTGAGTTGTTCGCGGGTCGCGTTCACTTGAAACGCGACCCGTTTGCTTACCTCTGACCCAACATCATGTTCAAGAGCCTGCGCGTGCCGGATAGACTGTTCCAAATTGTCATGTGGGCGGTGTCGCTGGTGTTCGCCGGATTTCTCATCGCGTTGGGCAGTGAAGTCATTGGTAAGCTGCCGGGCGTTGATCAATCGGTAGTGCAGGACTCGTTCATTCCGCGCGCATCACTCGCTCAGCTGCGCGCCGGGCGCAACGCGAATGAAAATGAGCGATCACAACGCGTGGCGCAGCGAGAGCGCGCGCAAATAGGATTGGACAGTGCGCGCAACAAATACCAATCCGCGCGAGAAACATTTGATGCGTGGATCACCACGCGCACTGCCACGACTGATCCGGCGCAAGATCCTGAAGTGATCAAGCGTCGGAACGGTCTCGAACAGCTCAAAAACAGCGAGCGCACAGCACAAGCAGACGTCGAGCAACTCGACGCAAAGCTTTTGCTCATTTCCCAGGCGCACGACTCGCTGGGCAATGTCGAAACGCGATTAAACGAAGACGCACTCCCTGCATTCGAAGCCGAAAAACACAGTCGCGAATGGTCGGTCTTTCTCATTCGGCTGTTAATGACCGCGCCGTTGCTGGTCATCGCAGGGTGGCTGGTCGCGAAGCAGCGCAAAAGCGAATACTGGCCGTTGTCGCGCGGGTTCGTGTTGTTTGCGCTGTTCGCCTTTTTCTTCGAGCTCGTGCCGTACCTGCCAAGCTATGGCGGCTATGTGCGCGACGGCGTTGGTGTCGTGCTGACAGTCATTGCCGGCCTGTATGTGATTCGCGAAATGCGCAAATACGTAGCCAAGCGTCAATTGGTGGAACGGCAAAGTGAACCGGAACGTCGACGCACGCTCGGCTACGAAGAATCGATCAAGAGGATGAACGCCGGTGTTTGTCCCGGTTGCGAACGCGCAATTGCTGGCGGATTGCAATCGCCTTCAAATTTCTGCGTGCACTGCGGGCTCAACCTGTTCGACAACTGCGCGGCCTGCAACACTCGTAAGAATGCATTTTATCAATACTGCCCCACGTGCGGCGTGACGACTGCCGCACGTGCTCACAATTCCGAACCACCGCTGGTTACTGTGTAGCGCTTGACGCTCCCGCTAATGCGACAAATTCAATACGTCGGCGTATTCGATAATTTTGCCCGCTTTGAATGCTGCGACTGTTTCCTGCATTGACGCCACGAGTTGCTGCATTAACCCGCGACCGCCGCTAAATCCGCCCGGCATGTTCAGGGGAAATTCCTTTGGCGTGATGTCCGCGG
>JBDUAX010000686.1:0-1742 GCA_040004455.1 Gemmatimonadaceae bacterium | reverse complement strand
CCTCCCCATACCGCGCCAACTTCCGGTACAACGTGCTCGGGTCAATCCCCAGCATATCCGCGGCCCTGCTCTTATTTCCGCTCTCGTTCGTCAACACCCACTGAATGTACGCGCGCTCAATCGCTTCAAGCGTTGGCGTCGCCGGCACACGATCACTCACCAACGGCTCCGCACGACGCTCAGTAACGCGCACTGGCAACGCACTATGCTGCACGACCGCCCCAGGCGTCAGAATCACCGCGCGCTCCAACGCATTCTCCAATTCACGCACGTTGCCAGGCCACTGATACGCCATCATCGCATCAAGCGCGTCTTCGTGCAACGTTTTCGGCTCCTCATTGCGATTGATCGCGTTCCGCTCAAGAAACGAATTGGCCAGAATTTGAATATCATCCTGACGCTGACGTAACGGCGGCAAATGCAGCGCAATCACGTTCAAGCGATAGTACAAGTCACTACGAAATGCGCCGCGCTTGATTTCCTCTTCCAAATTGCGATTCGTGGCCGCCAACACGCGCGCCTCAATTGGAATCGCCTCCGTCGCACCAACAGGAATCACTTCACGCTGCTGCAACACGCGCAGCAACTTTACCTGCGTGGCCGGCGTCGTCTCACCTATTTCGTCGAGAAAGAACGTGCCCGGACCCGCGGCCGCAAACAAACCGGTTTTGTCTTTCACCGCACCGGTAAATGAACCCTTGGTATGACCAAACAGTTCGCTTTCCAGCAACGACTCCGGCAACGCACCGCAGTTGATGCTCAAAAACGGATTCTCCGTGCGATTGGACAAATCGTGGATGTACTTCGCGACAACTTCCTTACCCGTTCCCGACTCGCCGGATATCAACACAGTCGAATCAGTCGGCGCGACAGTCTCCGCCACGCTCAATACTTCCAACCAGCTCTTGCTCTTTCCAATCGGGCGACCCGCCGTGGTTCTGTCGCGACGCTTGATTTCCTGCTTTAATGTCGTGTTCTCCACGCGCAACTTTCGATGCTCCACGGCGCGCTGCAGAATGGCCAGCAATTCATCGTTGCGAAACGGCTTTTGAATGTAGTAATACGCGCCTTCGTTCACCGCCTGCATCGCCGACTGCAAACTTGCTTGCGCAGTCATCAACACCACGGGCAAATCTGCGTCCATTGCTTTCGCGGCGCTCAGTACCTGCACTCCCGTGACATCTGGCATGCGAATGTCGCTCAACACAATGTCAGGGCGCACCTCGCTCAACTTCTCGATACCCTGCTTGCCACCCTGCGCCAGGAAGGGCAAATACCCTTCGTTCTTGAGCAGAATGCGCAACGATTCGAGAATGCCGGTCTCGTCATCCACCACGAGTACGCGAACTTTGTTGTCGTTGTTAACAGGTGCAGAGGTCACGCGGCAACTCCGGTAAAGCGAGAAGTGTTTTGATCAGTAAGCGTTGCGCGCGCCTGATTGCGCGGCAACCAAATCGTAAAGCGTGCGCCCGGGTTGAGCGCGTCAACAAACACCACACCATTGTGTGCCTCAACGGCGCGATGCACGATGGGCAATCCCAAACCGCTGCCACCAATTTTCGTAGTAACAAACGGCTCGAATAAGGTGTTGCGAACATCAAGTGGAATGCCTGGTCCGTCATCAGATACTGAAATGGCAATCGTATCCCCTTCCCAGCGAACGCCACCCTTGCGCGCGCCACCCGCTTCCGCAGGCATCACACACACATCGACATGCACATGACCAACGCGCGACTCGCCCG
>JBDUAX010000685.1:0-1743 GCA_040004455.1 Gemmatimonadaceae bacterium | reverse complement strand
TGCACGTACGCACCATATTCGGTGACATTGTCGTGATCTTCGTTCGAACCGTTAATCGTGTTACCAGTGCGCGGGTTCGTCCAGATGTAGTCCCCGCCATACGTGAACGTCTGCTTGCCACCAGCAAAATCAAGACCGTGTTGCAACTGCGCACCAAACACGCGGGACTTATCAACGATGTCGGCACCAGAACGCAGCAGGTACGTACCGCCAGTTGCGGTCGAAGTATCGTTGCCGGCGTTGCTGTTGTTCAGGAACAGCTGGCCGAACAGGCGGTTCCACTTCACGCGTTGTTGCAAGTTGAGATACGTCCAGTTCTGCGCTTGCACCGATCCATTGGCGCCAGTCAACTCGATGCCTTTGCCAAGCTTCGTCATGCCGACCGTCGAAATGAGTTCGAGGTCGCTGGTGGGACGAATATCCATGCGCGCTTCGCCGCTCGCACGCTGCAAATCGAAATTGCGAGTGTTTGCCAAACCTGCGCGAGCCGGCGGAACAAAGGTCGTACCAAACGGCGTACGCTCGCCGGGATCAATAAATTCCCAATCTTTGCCCTGCATGTACTCACCCGACAACTTGTAGCCAAATTTGGGGCTCACAACACCCGCGTGACGCAAACCGGCGCGAATGACCGAGCGCTCGCCGCCATCAATGCTCGCGGTCGTTCCCTGCGACGCAAACGGAGACTTCGTAATCACGTGCAGCACACCGTTCGCGCTGTTTGGTCCGTAAAGCGCCGACGCGGGCCCGAGCAGCACTTCAATGCGATCGATGTCTTCGTTGGTGCCTGTCATGAGGAACGGCACGTTCACGCGCAGTGATGGAACGCCTGCAAAACGATAGTCCTGCAGCACGAGCATTGAACCCGAGAATGCGTTGTTGAATCCGCGTGCCACGATGTTCGACTGCGCGATGCCCCCCTTGATCATGGTAACGCCAGGCGTCGAGCCCAGATAATCAGCAATCGTGATTGCCGGTTTCTCTTCAATTTTTTCACTCGAAATAACTGAGATACTTGCCGGTGCATCGAGCACCTTCTCCGGCACGTTACGACTCGCCGTGACAACGGTCTCGTTCAATTGAACGGCCGACGCAGTCAGCAACAGATCGAGTGTGGTAGTGCCGTTCGCAGTCACCTTCTGACCGGCCAGTGTCCGAGGCAAATATCCCAGCAGTTTTACAGTGACTGTGTAGGTACCGGCCGGAAGGTTCACGGCGCGATAGGCGCCACCGGCACCGGAAACCGCACCGAAGTTCGTGGTGCCGGCCTGCACCTGAATTTGCGCGTTCTCAAGCGGCTTGCCGCTCGCTACATCAGTGACCCTTCCGGAAATGATCCCGGTTTGGGCAAATGTTTTCGCTGCAGTCAGGGGAAAGGCAACCACGACCAACAACGCGGCAGTTAAGAATCGTCGTACGTGTAGCAGGGACATCGCACACCTCAGGAGAGGAGGAGGAGTATCGTCGTGCAGTGCGCCGGCCCGCTCGAGAAGCGAGCGCGAGGGGCGAAGCCCAATGTTTGTGGCAGATTTGACTACGTCAATATGGAAAACTGACAAAATGCGACTTTCGCGTCATATAATGTGCCGCGTCGCGAGTAGCTCAGGACGAAGCGCAAATCCGATCGAGCTCCGCTGAACCAACCAGCACATCGCGTGGTCGCGATGGGCCTTTGGAAGGAGCCAGTATGCCAGCTTCTTCGAGTTGATCGACAATTCGCGCCGCTCGCCCATAACCAACGCG
>JBDUAX010000026.1:0-19586 GCA_040004455.1 Gemmatimonadaceae bacterium | reverse complement strand
CCGAGAAGGCGATGGTGACGTTCTTGAATCTCGTGGCATCGGAGCCGGATATCGCGCGTGTTCCGATCATGGTCGATTCAAGCAAGTGGAGCGTGATCGAAGCGGGGCTCAAGTGTTTGCAGGGCAAGGGCATCGTCAATTCCATTTCGATGAAGGAAGGCGAAGCTGAATTCCTGCGCCAGGCGCGATTGGTGCGTGCGTACGGTGCGGCCGTAATCGTGATGGCGTTTGACGAGCAAGGGCAAGCCGATTCCGCCGAACGCAAAGTTGAAATTTGTCAGCGCGCGTACAAGCTGCTTACTGAACAAGTTGGTTTTCCCCCGGAAGACATCATTTTCGATCCGAACATTTTTGCGATTGGCACCGGCATCGAAGAGCACGCCGGCTACGCCTTGTCATACTTCGATGCGGTGCGCGAAATCAAGCGCACTTTGCCGCACGCGAAAATTTCTGGCGGCGTCAGCAACGTGTCCTTCTCGTTCCGCGGCAACAACCCTGTTCGTGAAGCAATTCACGCGGTGTTTCTGTACCACGCCATTCGTGCCGGCATGGACATGGGTATTGTGAACGCCGGTGCTGTGTTGCCCTACGAGGATATTCCGGCCGATTTGCTGGAGCGCGTTGAAGACGTGGTGCAGAATCGTCGCCCCGATGCGACGGAGCGTTTGCTCGAAGTCGCAGACTCAGTGAAGGGGCGCGCGGCGACCAGCAATGACGATCTCGCCTGGCGTGAACTTCCGAACGAGGAGCGCATTGCTTACGCACTGGTTCGTGGTATTGACGCTTTTGTTGTTCAAGACACTGAAGAGGCGCGCGTTGCATCGAAGCACCCGATTGACGTGATCGAAGGGCCGCTCATGCGAGGCATGAATGTCGTTGGTGATTTGTTCGGCTCGGGCAAGCTGTTCCTACCACAGGTTGTAAAAAGCGCTCGAGTCATGAAGAAAGCTGTCGCGCATTTGCTGCCGTACATCGAAGCGCTCAAAACGGTCGACAGCAAGCCGGCGGGTCGCATACTCATGGCGACCGTGAAGGGAGACGTACATGACATTGGCAAGAACATTGTTGGTGTCGTGCTGCAGTGTAACGGATTCGAAGTCATCGACATGGGTGTAATGGTTCCAGCAGCAAAAATTCTTGATCGCGCAAAGGAACTTGGCGTCGACGCAATCGGACTCTCCGGACTCATTACGCCGTCGCTCGAAGAAATGGCGTTCGTTGCCAGCGAAATGGAACGTTTGGGCTTCACGATTCCGTTACTCATAGGGGGCGCGACGACGTCAAAGGCTCATACGGCTATCAAGATCGAACCTGAGTATTCTGGCTCAGTCGTACATGTGCTTGATGCCTCACGCGCAGTTGGTGTGACCACGACTCTGCTGAGCCAGGACAAACACGCAGAATTCTCCGCCGGCATACGGAAGGAGTACGCGGACCTTCGCGAGGCTCGCGCGAACCGCGGGCTGGCGCAGCGACTGATTTCAATTGGCGACGCGCGCCGGAATCATCACAAGATCGATTTGTCGGTGAAGGTTCCGGTTCCAAAGTTCACGGGCGCGCAATCGCTTGTGGACTATTCCATAGACGAACTTGTCGATCGTATTGATTGGACGCCGTTCTTCCAAACATGGGAGTTGGCTGGCCACTTTCCCGATATTCTGCAGGATCCAATTGTCGGCGAGTCTGCGCGATCAGTTTACGCCGATGCGCGTTCGTTGCTCGATCGCATTGTTCGGGAAAGGCGATTGGAAGCGCGAGCCGCGTTTGGATTCTGGCCAGCGAATTCCGTCGGCGACGACATCGAGGTGTATGCCGATGAGAGTCGTTCGTCGGTTGTCACGACGATGCGCATGTTGCGCCAGCAAATGGACAAAAAGGGAGACGGTCGTCCGAATTTCTGCCTGGCCGATTATGTGGCGCGGCGTGATAGCGGCATCATTGATTACGTCGGTGCGTTTGCAGTCACGACCGGGCACGGACTGGAATCGCTGGTTGCCGAGTTTGAGGCGGACCACGATGACTACGGGTCGATCATGGCGAAGGCGTTGGCCGATCGCCTGGCCGAAGCGTTTGCTGAGCGTCTGCATGAGCGCGTACGTCGCGAATACTGGGGGTATGCTCCCAATGAAGAGCTCGACAACGCGGCTCTCATCAAGGAATCGTACCAAGGCATTCGCCCGGCGCCCGGGTACCCCGCCTGCCCCGACCACACCGAGAAAGAGCGCTTGTTTGAGTTGCTGGACGCGACCCAGCGAGCTGGAATTACTCTCACCGAGAGCTTCGCCATGTTTCCCGGGGCCGCCGTGAGCGGCTGGTACTTCTGGCGCCCTGAGTCTCAGTACTTTGGTGTTGGTAAAATCCTGGCCGATCAGGTGGACGACTATGCGGCGCGCAAGGAATGGGATGCCGCCTATGCGAAGCGTTGGCTTTCCCCAAACCTTGCCTGAGCGGTGACACTGTGAGCCAATATTCGTCTTTCGGGGTAAGCCCCCTGCGACCTTTCCAGCCCCCCATGAACTGGTACATCTTCCTAACGTGACCACTTCGAGCATTCCGGACCGTGAGATGACGGCCCCCAAAGCGTTTTCATTGCCACAAGGAAAGGCGGCTGTTGCCGCTGCCGTGACGGCCGTTTTGTTCGGCATTCTTTTCGCTCATCCAGCGCAATTGCTGCTGGACGCGTGGTGGAATGACCCCAACTCGGGCCACGGCCTGCTGCTCTTCCCGCTCGCGTTGTATCTCGCGTGGAAAGAAGGCAAGGTCAAAGACGCCACCCCACAGTTGGGTTTTGGTGTGTTGATTCTGTTGTTGGCGGTGATTTCTCGATACGCGGCGGATCTTGCCGCCGAGTTGTTCATCATGCGCGGCTCAATGATTCTCGCTGCCGCGGGGCTCGTTGTTTGTTATGGCGGCTTTCGTCAGTTAATGCATTGGTGGTTGCCGTTCGCACTCGTTTCGCTTTCGGTGCCGATTCCAGAGGTTGTGCTGAACAGCATCGCCCTGCCGCTGCAGTTCAACGCTTCGAAAATTGGTGCCGCGCTGCTTCGCTCACGCGAAATTCCAATCATGCTTCAGGGCAATGTTATTCGTATGCCCGGCCAGGAACTGTTTGTGGCCGAAGCGTGTAGCGGATTGCGTTCGCTCACCGCGCTTCTCAGTCTTGGCGTGTTGCTCGGCGCGTTGTTCTTGCGCACTTGGCCGCTACGTTTGGTACTGATTTTCCTGACTATTCCAATCGCCATTCTTATTAACGGCGTTCGAATTTTTGCAACGGGGTTTCTGGTGTACTTCGTGAGTCCGGAAATGGGCCAGGGCTTCATGCACACCAGCGAAGGTATGGTCATGTTCGGCGGTGCATTTCTGATAACAGGTATCGTCACCTGGTTAATGTCGAAGGGCGAAGACTTCTATTTCAAGCGGAGATTATCATGAACCAGAACGCAGCTGCGTTTCTTCCAGCTGGAGTACTCCTTGTTGGTGTCATGTTTATCTCAGGCATTCGCGAGCAGTACGTGATGAAGTCGACGCAGCCGATGAGCGCGATTCCGACCACGTTTGATGGGCAGAAGGGAAGGGACATCGCTATCGACACCGCCGAGCAGCGCGTTGCCGGAATGTCCGACTTCAGCTTGCGACAGTTCAATCCCGACACAGCTCACTCATTCAGCATTTACGTTGGCTACTACGACCGGCAAATACAGGGCAAGACAATCCATTCTCCCAAAAATTGCTTGCCTGGCGCTGGTTGGCAGATACTGTCGAACGATCGCGTGGCAATTCCAAGCGTTACTGGAGCGCAAGCGAATCGAGTGTTGCTGACGCTCAATAATTCGCGAGCATTGGTGTACTACTGGTATCAGGGCCGCGGACGAATTGAAGCGAATGAGTATCGCGTGAAATGGGATTTGCTACGCGATGCAGCACTTCGCGGACGCACCGAGGAGGCGCTGGTCCGCATTGTAGTGAACTTGCCACCTCATCGCGGAAACGACGCCGATGCAGCGTTGGCCGAGGCAGACTCTCTCGTTAAACGAATTTCAGCGCCGTTGGTTGAATCCGTTTACAAGGTGCTTCCGCCGTTCGGTCCGAGTTGATTGGGCGACTGCTCACAACCGTTCAGCGTCTCCGCGGTCGATCAGCGCATGAGTTGTATTCACGCGCAGCGCAAACTGCTTACGCCTGGCGTGAGCGAACCGGGCTAAGGTTCGGCGTATCGAATGAGTTGCCGGCCGCTTTTGCGGCTGGCGAAGTGACGGATGCAACTCGTGCCCTTGCTCAGTCGCGACCCTTTTTTTCCGGTGTCGAAAATTCGACAACCACGGTCGAAGCAATTCGTTCAGGTGCACCCGGACACATCAAAGAAACGCTTGAGCGCGCCGCCGCCGTCACGCGCGGCGAGATCGCAATCCTGGGTCACGGCCTGGTTTGCGTTGGTACTCCACCCAAATGGCAGCGCGAACCAATTGCGGGCCTAACCGCTCCTCAAAAACATTGGAGCAGGGTTCCATACCTGAATCCGAGTATTGTCGGGGATCACAAGGTCGTGTGGGAATTCAACCGGCATCAATACTTTGTCACGTTGGGTCAGGCGTGGAAGTATTCGCAGAATGACCTGTGGCCCCGGGTCTTCGCCGAGCATTTGCGGTCATGGATTGAGGGCAATCCAGCAACGGTCGGAATGAATTGGGCGAGCAGTCTCGAAGTATCGTATCGCGCAATTTCCTGGATTTGGGCGCTTCACCTGATGCGCGATGCGTCTGTTTTGCAAGGCGAATTAGCCGACACGATTCTCGCGAGCGTGCAGGCGCACGGTCGACATCTTGAGAGGTATTTGTCCACCTATTTCAGCCCAAACACTCACCTGACGGGCGAAGCGCTGGGCCTTTTTTACATTGGCACGCAATATCCGATGCTGCGTGATGCCAAGCGGTGGCGTGCGCTTGGCGCCGAGGTATTGGAAGCATCGCTGAAACGCCAAGTATTGTCGGATGGTGTGTATTTTGAACAAGCAACGCAATACCATCGCTACACGATTGAGATTTATTTGCATTACCTGCTGCTCGCGCGCGCTAACAACATCGCTGTGAGCGACCGCATTGAGGCCACGCTTCACACGATGTTTGACGTGCTTCTGCATCTCACGCGCGCCGATGGTACGATTCCGTTGATCGGTGACGATGATGGCGGCCGGCTGGTGCAGCTCGATGATCGACCGCCGCACGATGTGCGTGCGCTGCTTGCAATGGGTGCTGTTGTACTCAAGCGAAGCGACCTCGCGTGGGTCGGCCGCGGTGATGACGCTGCACTTTGCTGGATGTTGGGCGCAGGTGCTCCACGCGAGCGCGACGCGCTCGTGGCCGGACCGCCAACGGAAACGTCACGCGCTTTTCCGGACGGCGGGTTGTTCACTATGCGAGATGGTTGGGGAACCACTGACGGTCACATTGCCATCGATGCCGGCCCACACGGCGGACTGAGTTTCGGTCATTCTCACGCCGATGCACTTTCGGTGGAAATATCAGTTGGCGGCAAACCACTTTTCGTCGACGCTGGTACGTTCACTTATATGGGCGTCGAACGTAACGCTTTTCGCACCTCGGTCGCGCACAACACCGTTGAAATCGATGCTGAAAGCGCTTGCATTCCGTCAACTCCATTTCGATGGAAAACCGTTGCGCACGCGACAGCATCATCGTGGCAGGTGGACGAAGACTTTACGTACTTTGCCGGTGCGCACGATGGCTATGGCAGACTTGCGTCACCGGTTCAACATGAACGCAGCGTCCTGAATCCGGCGCGCGGAATTTGGATTGTGTGCGATGATCTGCGAGGTGTCGGCGCACACGACGCGGTTCTGCGTTGGCATTCGGCGCACGAGGTCAGCGCCTCGCTGGAGAGTTCGAAAAGTGGTACCGCGGTCATCGCGCTCAAGCGTGCTGGGATTGTGCAGGCTGTACTCGTTCTTTCAGGTGGCAAGGCGGGAAAAGGCGAGGTGTCGAAAGGTTGGGTCTCACCTCAATTTGGGAAAAAGGCCGAGTCAGACGTTTGCTCCTGGCGTGAGCGGATAACTGGGGACGCAAGGCTGGTCTCAGTCGTCATTGACGGTGGCCTGTACGCTGTGAATTCGCCCGACCAAGGCGTTCGGCCGGACCCAATCACCAACGGGTTTCGAGTGTCGTTTCGCTCGATCGACGAGGCGGCCTGCGTCGAAAACGTTGTAACAGTCGGAGCAGGAGGGCCGATTACGGTTGGCGATGTCGTTATCGATGCTGCGATGGGTTTCGTTGAACTGAATTCGTTAACGAACAAAGCGCGGAAATTGGTTGCGGTTGGTGCGAAAAACATTACGTCAAACGGTGCGATATTGCATCAGGATCGCGCCGGTCTGACATGGATCGTTGCGAAATCGGATCCAAGAGGAAGCGCTGGCGCGTTGATTGCGCGAAGCGGTCAATTGGCGCTGAAGCCATAGCCGTCGAGATTACTCGGAAGATCCATTTTGTTCTGCCACGCCATCAACTTTTCACGTAACTGAATCATGTGCGGTTTTTGCGGGGTCGTATCGGTTTCGACCGAGGCATCGGTGTTGCATCCGAAAGTGATGCGCATGGCCGATGCCATTGCGCATCGCGGTCCCGACGACGCAGGCGTTTTTGTGCATGACAACGTCGTGCTTGGTCACCGTCGACTGAGCATTGTCGATCTCTCGACCGGGAATCAGCCGATGCATTCGGCGAATGAACAGCGCACCATTGTTTTCAATGGAGAGATTTTCAATCACCCAGTGTTGTTCAACGAGCTCGAAGCATCAGGGGTGAAGTACCGCACGCGGTCCGATACTGAAACCATTCTGCACGTGACGGCCGACGACGCGCTTGCCGGCGTCAAGCGTTTGCGCGGCATGTTTGCGTTTGCCATTTGGGATAAATCAAAACGCGAACTGCTTATTGTCCGCGATCGGTTTGGCGTGAAGCCAATGTATTACCATCTCGATGACGACGGGACGTTGTGGTTTGCTTCGGAAATCAAGTCTCTGCTGGCAGGCGGCGCAGTTACCGCAAAGCTCGACGAATCGGCGTTACCGTCGTTCCTCGCGAATCGAGCGCCCATGGGCACGCAAACGCTTTATCAGGGCGTCAAGCGCTTGGAACCAGGTTGTGCAATGCGCTGGCGCGATGGCAAGATCGAGATTTTCCGCTACTGGGATTTGCCTGCTGCCGGCGAGAAAGGGCAGGAAAATCTCCGCGATGAAGAGGTCTCCGACGAATTTTACGAACGCCTGAAGGAGTCGGTTCGTCTGCGCCTCATGAGTGATGTGCCCCTCGGCGTTTTCCTGTCTGGTGGAATCGATTCGTCGGCGATTGCAGCCATTATGCGCGATCTTGGCGTTACCGATTTGAAAACGTTTTCAGTGGCGTTCGAAGAACGCGAAGCCAACGAATTCGAATACGCTCGACTCATGGCTCGGCACATCGGTGCGGAGCATCATGAAGTGCAAATGGGGCGCGACGATTTCTTCGCCGCATTGCCATTGCTCACCTGGCATGAAGACGAACCAATTGCGCACCCGTCCAGTGTGCCGTTGCATATGGTATCGCGGCTGGCGGCTCAACACGTCAAGGTGGTGTTGACTGGTGAAGGCTCCGACGAATTGCTGGCTGGCTACGGTCGTTACCGCTGGACAATGCTTAACGATCGCGTGGCCGACGTGTGGAAACACGTACCGAAATTTGCACGCGGCGCAGTTTCGAGTTCAATCAGCCGGTTCGCCGATGGTGGCAACAAGCTGGCGCAGAAATTTTCGCGCACGGTGCTCGTGCGTGAGCCGACGTTGGAGGCGCTGTATCTCGACAACTTCGCGGCGTTTGGACAGAGCGCGCTGCGGGGAATGCTCGCGTCCGACGTGCGCGCGCGCGTTAGCGACATTGATGCACACGAAACGTTTCGTAAAGCCTACGAAGGGCGCAGTGGTGGAAGGTTGGGGAAATTGCTGTACGGTGACGCCAAAACCTATCTGCATGAATTGCTGATGAAACAGGATCAGATGTCGATGGGCGCGAGCATTGAGAGTCGCGTACCGTTTCTCGACCATCCGCTTGCCGAATGGGTTACCGCGCTCCCCGATCGATTCAAGTTGCGCGGTAATGAAACAAAGTGGCTGCTTCGTGCTGCGATGAAAAATCGATTGCCGGATACCATTCTCAATCGGCCGAAGATGGGATTTCCGGTACCAGTTGGCACCTGGATTCGCGGCCCGCTTAAAGCGAGTGCCGAGGAGTTGTTGCTCGGCAGTCGTGCTGCGTCACGTGGTGTGCTCGATGCAGCGGCGGTACGCGCAATGTTTCAGGAACATGTGAGCGGCACGCGCAAGCACGATGAACGTTTGTGGGTGCTGATGGGACTTGAGCTGTGGCATCGCATTTTCATCGACGGTGAGGAGCATCAGTCAGTCGCGAAATCACTCGGCTGGACGAAATCGGACATGATGGAACGCATGCCGATCATCGCGCCGAAGGCGACGCCATCGGGAACTGTGTAACCGTGCGTATTCTTTGGCTCAAAACCGAACTGCTGCATCCCGTCGATAAGGGTGGCAGAATTCGCACGTACAACATGCTCAAGGAGTTGTGTCGTGATCATCACGTCACATACCTCACGCTCGATGATGGGAATGCGGCGACTGATGCTGTTGAGATGGCAAGCGAATATTGTCATGAACTCGTGCGCGTGCCGTTTGCGACTGCCTCAAAACGCAGCTTTCAGTTTTTTGCTGAACTCGCGGCGAACGCCGTATCGAGTTTGCCCTACGCCGTTTCAAAATACAAATCGCCAGAGATGGAGCGCGCGATAGTCGACGCCGTGAGAAAAGGCTACGACATCATTGTCTGCGATTTTCTGTTTCCGAGCCTGAACGTTCCGCAGGGACTTGGAATTCCGACGGTGCTCTTTCAGCACAACGTTGAAGCGGTGATTTGGGAACGACACATGCAGATGGCCAGATCGTTTGTGAAGCGGCAATTCATGCGTGATCAATGGCAGCGCATGCAGCGTCACGAGCGTGCCGAATGTCGGCGGTTCGATCATGTTATTGCCGTTTCGGCCGACGACGCGGCAGCATTCACACGTGATTACGGCGTGACTTCGGTTTCCAGCGTTGCTACCGGGGTCGACACCACATTTTTTCGACCCACGAACGTTGTTCCGCGCAAGAAGAATAATCTTGTCTTCACCGGCTCGATGGACTGGTTGCCGAACGAAGACGCCATCGCGTGGTTTGTCGAGTCAATACTCCCGCTTGTTCAACGAGATATTCCTGACGTTTCATTGACCATAGTGGGGCGAACGCCTTCGCCAAAAATTGCTGCGTTACACAACGGAACGTCCGTCGAAGTTACCGGATCGGTTCCCGACGTTCGTCCGTACATCGAACGCGCAGAACTGTTTGTCGTACCAATTCGAATTGGCGGCGGCACACGGCTCAAGATTTACGAAGCCATGGCTATGGAACGTGCCGTTGTTTCGACGCCGGTTGGCGCTGAGGGACTGCCCGTTGAAGACGGAGTTCACGCGTTGCTTCGCGTGGATCCGGAATCAATGGCCGCAGCGATTACAATGCTTCTCAACAATCAACCCCAACGCGAATCGATCGCGCGTGCGGGTGCGCAACTCGTTCGAGAACGCTTTGGATGGGACGGTGTTGCACGACAATTCAGCGCAACCTGTCAGTCCGTAGTCGATCAACGTTTCGGCGCAAAAGACGCGCAAAAAGTGGCGGTTGGTCAATGAGCGTGCCAATGCGCACTGTGTTGATTTGCCATGAGGAGTCGGTGCTGCACAGCGACGGACTTGCGCGATGGCTGGCGTCGTTCTCGACGTTAGCCGGAATTGTCGTGTTGCAGGAGCCGTCGTCGAGAACTCGGCAGCGCATCAAACGCGAATTCAAGAGGGCCGGTGCGCTCGGGTTCGCAGACGTACTGGCATTCCGTGCCTATTATAAGGCGTTCGTTGCTGCCCGCGACCACCGATGGGGAACAGAGCTCGTCAACAAATTGCAAAATCGCTTTCCCGTTGATGTTCGTGATGTTCCATTGTACGTGTCAACCAGTGTCAACAGCGAAGAAGTGGAAAAATTTGTCCGCGAATGTCGGCCTGACATGATGTTTGCGCTCTGCAAAACCATTATCAAGAAAAAGATTTTCGGTATTCCGTCGTTCGGTACTTACGTTTTTCACCCCGGTGTTTGCCCGGAATATCGAAACGCTCACGGATGCTTCTGGGCGCTCGCGAACCGGGATCTTGATCGGGTTGGCATGACGCTGTTGCGAATCGACGAGGGCGTCGATACCGGTCCCATTTACGGATATTTTTCCTATCCGTATGATGAAGTGAACGAGTCGCACTACGTAATTCAGAATCGCGTCGTGTTTGACAATCTCGATGCGTTGAAGACAAAACTGTTTGAAATTCGGGATGGCACAGCGGAAATAGTTCAAATAGCTGGCCGAAAGTCCGGAGTATGGGGACAACCGCGGCTCAGCGCATGGCTATCCTGGAAGCGCGCCGCTCGACACGCGCATTCGCGGCGCGTGAATCAGTCGAGGGTTTCATCATGATGACGTCCAAATACTTTGTGACGATGCTTTACCATGATGTCGATGAACCGTCGAACTTCGATGCGACCGGATTTCAGGGAGCACTGGCCGACACGTACAAATTGAAGACCAGCGATTTTATTTCACATCTCGAATCGATTTCATCGGCGCGGGATGATGCGCCCGTGCTCATTGACACCGCACTCCCAAACGTCGGTCGTCGCGCACCATGGATGATCACGTTCGACGATGGCGGAACATCAGCGCTGCACCCAACGGCTGACCTTCTGGAAAGTCGCGGTTGGCGAGGACACTTTTTTATCACGACCGGCAGCACCGGAAAAGCGGGGTTTCTCAACGCCGACGGCGTGCGAGAGCTGCGCGCCCGAGGTCATCTGATAGGAGCGCATTCGGTCACACATCCTCTGCGCATGGCCGATCTCGACGACGCCTCGTTGTTGCGCGAATGGCGCGATTGTCGTGACACGCTCGAGTCAATCCTGAATGAGCGCGTAGTAGTAGGTTCGGTGCCAGGAGGTCTCTACTCCGATCGGGTTGCCAAGGCAGCTGGTGTGGCTGGACTACGAGTGTTATTCAACTCCGAGCCTACGAGAAAAGTCCGCCAGGTGAGCGACGTAACCGTGATTGGTCGCTATTCATTCAAAGCCTCGTCCCCCGCGAGTCAGGTTGAAAGTCTTGCTTCTGAAAGCCCAGTGGCCCGCACTGCACAATGGGTTTTGTGGAACAGCAAAACGACTTTGAAGACACTAAGTCCAAAAGGGTTTCAGGCTATCAGTCGCCTCGTGACGCGCGTGCGCGGTCAGCGCGCCGAACGTGATTCTTAATTCTGGTTGATGGGACGCGATCAGGGCTCCATCATCAGATTGTTGTAAGCGGGCAGGGGCGTCGTCTATTGCAAGGGCTCCGCACGCACACAAAACTCAGGCAATTGACGTGGCGGTCGCGTACAGGATGCGTGCCGCTTCGTCGTAATCGGCAGTTCAAAACAAGGGGAGTCTGATGGCGCGGATAAGTGTGTTCGGTCTTGGATACGTGGGCTGTGTGTCCGCGGGATGCCTGGCCAAGGAAGGACATGAAGTGGTTGGTGTTGACGTCGCAGCCGACAAGGTTGCGCTCGTTAATGCCGGCACTGCGACCATTGTCGAAGAAGGTGTTCAGGAACTGATCGCATCCGTCGTGACGGCTGGCCGATTGCGTGCAACGACCGACGTCACGAAAGCCGTCGCTGAGACTGATGTATCGCTCGTATGCGTTGGTACGCCTTCCCGGGCTAACGGCGGACTCGATCTCAAATACGTGGAACGCGTGTGCATGGAAATCGGTGCCGCGATACTGGCCAAGAAAAAAATTCACACGGTTGTGATTCGGAGCACCGTGTTGCCGGGAACGGTACACGAAATAGTGATCCCGGCACTTGAGAAATCTTCAGGGTTGAAAAGCGGAGTTGGCTTTCACGTTTGCGCGAATCCGGAATTCTTGCGCGAAGGCACCTCTATCAAGGATTTCTACGATCCGCCATTTACCGTGATCGGATCAGAAAGCGACGAAGGCGCGCAAGCCGTTCGCGATATTTACGGCGGTCTCGATGCGCCTGTTTTTGTCGTACCAGTGCGTGTGTCCGAAATGATCAAATACACCTGCAACGCCTTTCACGGTTTGAAGGTGGCATTCGCCAATGAAATCGGAAACATCTGCGCTGCTCAGGGCATCGACAGCCACGAAGTGATGCGCATTGTTTGCGAAGACCGAAAACTCAACATCTCCGCGGCCTACCTGCGACCCGGATTTGCATTCGGCGGCTCGTGTTTGCCAAAGGACCTTCGCGCCGTTTCGTTTCGCGCGCGCGAACTCGACGTCGAAACACCACTACTCCGCTCCGTGCTCGAGAGCAACGCGCTGCAGGTTGAACGCGCTTTTCGACTGGTCGTCGATAGCGGCAAACGCAAAGTCGGCGTGCTGGGGCTCGCATTCAAGCCTGGTACCGATGACCTTCGCGAATCGCCGCTTGTCGCGCTGGTCGAGCGACTCATCGGGCGCGGATTTCAAGTGCGCGTGTATGACCGCTACGTACGCGAAGCGCAGATAACCGGCGCGAACAAAACGTTCATTGAGAAGGAAATTCCACACATCTGGTCGCTGATGGCGGAAACGCCCGATGAAGTTGTCGATACGGCCGACGTGTTGGTTTTGGGTACCGACATTGCGCGTTCTGTGGTGCTCTCCGAATCGCGCATCAAGGACAAGGCGATCATCGACCTGGTGCGAGTACGTGATCGCGTAGTCGAAAGCGCCGCCGGTTATCGCGGAATTACGTGGTAGTCGCGCGAAGCCACGAAAGGATCCGCTGAATGTCGAAGGGACACGTGTGCTTGATTGGCCCCATTCCCCCGCCGTGGGGAGGAGTCGAAACGCACATGATGGGATTGCGGGAAACACTACTGTCAAACGGCATACGGTGCTCCGTGGTCAATGTGACGCGGCATCGGCAACCTGATCATGATGATTTGTATTTTCCGAATTCTGCGCGGGCCCTGATTTCACGATTGAGTGCGCTCAAGCCGGACATTGTGCACGTGCATTTCGGTGGAAGTCTCTTCGCCAGGCAGGCCGCACTATTTGTGTTGTTGTCTTTGCGATGGGGTTCACGAAACGTTTTCACTTTTCACTCGGGGGGATTTCCATCTTCGAAAGAAGGTCGACGCGCCTCCTGGTTTTCGCTGCGCGGCTTCGCGTTGCGAACACTGGACGCGGTGATCGGTGTAAATCAGGAACTGGTTGATACGTTTGCGCGCTACGGCGTGCGCAAGAACCGACTGCATCTGATTTCCCCGTTTGCGGCCGGCCTCGATCGCGCAGCCGTTGTCAAAGAGTCGCTTCCAGAAAACATTCGGGCATTTGCGGAGCAACACAGTCCGCTGCTCGTGACGGTCGCGCAGCTCGAGCCGGAATATGGAATCGATATTCAGCTTGAAGCGTTCGACCGTATTCGACAGCAGCACCCCAATGCCGGCCTTGCCATATTGGGTGGCGGATCTCTGCGCGATTCTCTTGAGCAACAAGTTGCGGCCCACGCATCCAGCGATCATCTGTTGTTGGCAGGTAACGTACCGCGACCCAAAACGTTGGCGCTCATCGCCCGAGCAGACTTGCTGCTTCGCACGACGCACTATGACGGCGATGCGCTCTCCATTCGCGAAGCCCTCGCCGTCGGCACACGCGTTCTCGCATCACGCACGGCTCTGCGCCCCGAAGGCGTGCACCTGCTCGACGCTCTCGATGCCGCAACACTTGCGTCGGCAATTCAACCAGCACTGAACTCAAGCCGACCCGTCAACACAAACAGCATCCAGCACGAAACGAATCCAATGGAAACCGTTGTCGCGCTTTATAAATCGCTTCGCAACATGTCCAATGGCTGAAGTGGCAGCATCGACGACCAACAAGGCCGTGAATCAAAATCGGCTGCCAACACACATCCTGGAGCTCGACGGATTTCGCGCGCTCGCCGTGTGGATGGTGATTTTCGATCACATGGTCGACGGTTGGACACTGCCGAAAGAAGCCGTTGCCTGGATGCCGAAATTGCTCTGGCAGCTCGTGTCGCACGGCTGGCTTGGCGTTGATCTGTTTTTCATTCTCTCCGGATTTCTCATTACCGGCATACTGCTGGACAGTCGCGGAAAGCCGGACTATTTCCGCAATTTTTATGGACGACGAGCACTTCGCATTCTTCCGCTGTACCTCACGTGCATTGTCATCATGTACCTCTGCTACGGCGGACCGTACTTCTTGTTGTCGCTGCTGTTTCTGGCAAACTTTGCTCCCGCGTTTGGTATTTCAACGCCGCATGGTCCGGGCGTTTTCTGGTCCTTAGCCATCGAAGAACATTTCTACTTGGTTTGGCCGTTGGCGGTTCGATTGCTGACTCGAAATGTTTTGCTCGCCACTGCGATTGGCATCATCATTGGTTCACCGCTGCTGCGCTGGTGGGCGATGCACGCAGGACTCGAATTCACCGGCATCTATCAGTTCTCGTTTTATCGATTTGATGGCTTGGCATTAGGCGCCTGTCTGGCAATGTGGGCACGCTCCCAATACTTCAATCGTAGAGGAGCCTGGATACTTGTTGCGGTACTACTGACGACAGTGGCCGTCGTCACGGTTGTGACTATCCCTTACGGAGTATTTGGAACCGGCTCGCCGATGGGTGTAGCGCTGCGATCCACCCAGGCCCAATTCCTGTTTGCCTCCATGGTCTCACTGGCCCTGGTTTATCGCGGAACGGTTTTCACTTCGCCGCTGCGCTGGGGTTTCGCGCTACTCAGCGCTCAACTGAGTTATTGCCTCTATCTGATTCACCTGTCCGTCGGTGATTTGTACTATTGGTTTCTTCATCGATTCGGAGTTCACGAACTCGACTTGTGGGGACCTGCCGGCGCGTTGGGAGTACGCTTTGTGGTGATCGTCAGCGCGAGCTTCGCACTCGCCTGGCTCTCGCAAAAATTCCTCGAAGCACCCTTCATGAAATTGCGCAAATACTTCGCGTAAATCTGTTCGCGTTGGCGAACGCAAGCGAGAATGCGTTGGCGTTGTGAATCCGGGCGGATCAGAATTAGTCGCGAAACTGCGCCGAAAAAATCAGGGCGACACTAATTGCCGGTACAAGTCGTGCCAGTTGGCTGCAATGTTGGCACCCTGGTATTTCGCACATTCCAGGCGACCATTTCTGGTGGTTGTGATGGCCAGGTTGTCGTCTTCAAGCAAGCGTATCGCCGCTTCCGCCATCGCAGCGTGATCATCGCGGCCCACCAACAAACCAGTACGACCATTGTCGACAATAAGCGGAATTCCACCGACATTTGTCGAAACAAACGGCAGACCGCAAATGTAGCACTCCAGAATTGAACCCGGCATGTTGTCGATGTCGGGGCTCATCAAATAAATCTCGGCCGCATCGTACAACGCGCGCATTTCCTTTTGCGATACAGTGCCCACAAAGCTGACATTCTTGAGCTGCATTTCTGCAACCATTTGTTCCAGCTGCGAACGCAGCGAACCGTCGTGCGCCAGCGTTAAGGTTGCTTCGGGATAACGTTGCTGAACAATTGCAAACGCGCGTAACGTGCAGGGAACATTGTAGTGCGACTCCATGCCGCGGTTATGAAAGAATCGAGGTTTTGGTTTGCCGCGATTGCGATACTGGTACAGGTCGGAGTCAATGATGTTGTAGATAAACGTGGCCGGCAATTGAAATTTCGCAAATTCTCCCACGAGAAATCCGCTGGGTGCGACAATCTTCGTGGCCAAGCGAATTATGCGCACCGCACTCGGTCGCGTTGAGAGATGGTCATACGCGCGACCGTCACGGTAGTTAAGCACCGATTTCTTGCCCAACAGCTTCGCAACAATCAACGCTGGCGCTGCGGCAATCAGGAACGAAGAGTATCCCGCACTGAACACGTGCAATACGTCGTAGCGTGGTGCTCGCAGCAGCAATCGCGTGAGATACACCGCTTCTGTGACGATTGTGCGCACATACTTGATTCGCTGCAAGAATCCAAGCGGTCCAGGCAGCCGCGGATTGACCGGCTGAAAAACTATTTCCAGATCCGGGACTTTTTTCAACTCTTCAATCAGTCGCTTGGCTTGTACGGCCTGCCCACCAACGATGTCGAGCGAAGGCCCGACGATCAATACGCGGATAGCCTTTCGCGCAGGTGATGGGCTCATCCAGTCGTTGAAGAAAAAAGGGACTCACTGTGCATCGGCGCCGTAGCGCGATGCATGCGCAACCAATGCTCGAGCACGTACACGTACCACAATTGATTGGGTACCGTCCCGGTCGCAGCACACTGCTTCCAGAAACTGATCACGTTTTTCGAGTTGATGTAGCCCTCTTTTTCGAGTTGAGAATCCTCCATCATCGTCCGAAAGTTAGTTCCCCAATTTCCAGCGAGCCAACGACCAACGGGAATTCCAAATCCACGTTTTGCTCCCGAGGCTACGCGCTCCCCAATGCGACGGCGCGCAATTTCGCGCAACACGGCTTTCGATTGCCCGCCGTGCAACCTCACGTCGAACGGAAGTGATCCGGCATATTCCCATAGCAGGTGATCGAGAAAGGGAGAACGAGCCTCGATGGCATAACGCATTGTTCCCCCATCGACCTTGGTGAGATACTCGCCGGTGAATCGCGTGGTCCGATCGTATTCGAGAAACTCCGACAGCAGATGGCGAGCCGAATCATGACTCCACGCTATGCTGCGCTGCGAAACGGAAAGGCCCGACAATCGCTCGCCAAGTAAACCGTTCTGCCAATACACCGGAAGTCCGTCGTGAGCGTTCGCAACCGCGCCAATGCCCCCCGTTGCATAGTCCACAAAATGCGCGGCTCGGGCCATCACGCCAACTCTCGGCACCAATCCACTCATGCTTTTCCAGAACGGCAAACTCGCGTCGGGCAGTTTGTTGGCGAGCCGCTGCGCTCTCCAGAAATTCCTGTGTTCGGGGTAGCCTAGAAAAATATCATCGCCGCCGTCGCCGGTGAGCAAAACCGTTGCTTCATTCTTCACCGCCTTCGAAACGCGCAACATGCCAAGCGCCGATGCACACGCAAACGGCTCGCCATAAGCTGAAATCAGTTCGTTGACGTCCGGAACATCGTCAGCAGCCACTGGAATAACGTGATGTGGAATGCCGAGCATCCTGGCGGTCGCGACGGCGTCACTTGTCTCATCCATCGCGTCATTGGGCGTTCCAATTGTGAACGCATCAACGTGTCCACCAAGTTTGGTTATCGCCCAGCATACCAGGCTTGAATCAACACCTCCACTCAGCAACGCGCCGACCTTTACATCGGCCTCGAGTCGCAGCCGAACGGCGTCGAGAAACAATGCTTCGGTATGTTCAACTGCTTCGTTGAACGAAACGCCAGTGGCACTCGGCACAGAAGGAAATTTCCAGTACGATCGAGTCTCGACTTTTCCATCTGTCCATTCGAGCACGTGACCCGCCGACAATTTTTGCATGCCGCGAAACACAGTGCGCGCATCGGTCACGTAGCCGAATTCAAGAAATTCAACAATGCTCCGGTCGTCGAGTTCATCGTCGAATTGCGCTGCACGAAGGGCCGGCGCCGTCGATGCGAATGCAAGCCTCCCGTTCTTGATGGAGTACAAAAGTGGCTTGACACCCAGTCGGTCACGAAACAAATACGCCCGGCGATTGCGTGAATCCCAAATGGCAATCGCAAACATTCCGCGCAATTTCGGGAGCATGTTCTGAACGCCCCAATGCTCGTAACCATGTACGAGAACTTCCGTGTCGCTGCGGCTTCGAAAAACAAAGCCCGCCCTTTCCAACTCCTCGCGCAATTCGAGAAAATTGTAAATCGCACCATTGAAAACCACACCAATTGCGCCATCTGCCGACAGCATCGGCTGACTGCCGAGAGAGCTCAGATCGAAAATTGACAGTCGCCTGTGTCCGAGCACTGCA
This sequence comes from Gemmatimonadaceae bacterium, assembly GCA_040004455.1. Lineage (GTDB taxonomy): Bacteria > Gemmatimonadota > Gemmatimonadetes > Gemmatimonadales > Gemmatimonadaceae > Gemmatimonas. Next base: position 1,476 of record JBDUAX010000026.1, on the reverse strand, counting down.
CCATCCCACGACGCGATTCCCTCGCCGTCGGGACCACGTGTTTCCAGACAACGCATCATTGATCGCACCGAATCCCTTCCGGCTTCTGCATCCCACTCGCCGATGAGCCCCGCTATTCCGCACATGGGTGTTGCGACCTTCTTGATTAAAAGTTGTCAGCACGCACTGCGGGCCCACCGCGCGAATCGCGATTTTGGCTTCGGCACACATGACCCTGGCGATACCGCGTGATGGGCATCATCAAAGGACGATCTGGACTGCCGATTCGATAGCGCAAGATAGCCTGCAATCGGCAAAACGTGTTATGTTTAACGGTCTGCCGGTTGACTGTCACACTTCTCGAATTCGGCTAGCACCAATTGAACATTTCGCCACTGAAAAACTTCGGCTTAGCGCGACCGTCGCGCCATCGGTACCGGAGTGCGATTGTCTCGCTGTTCATATTGAGTGTGTGGTCGTGCAGCGACTTTGATGCGTTACCCCACGGCGTATTTCTTGAGCCGGTCGCCGTAACATTGCTCGACGGCCAGCGACTTAAGGCGCTGGACACGAGACCCCTCACTGTCGGCGAACGCGTAACCGTTGCGGCCGAAACTGGTGGAGCTCACGCACTCTCCAGTACCAGTGTCGTGATCCGCGATTCGACGCTGGTGGATATCGACGGCGCTGGAGTTATTCGCGCAATTGCCCCCGGCGTTTCGTGGTTGGTCTGGAAGTCCAAAGACAAGACTGACGACTCGACACAAATAACTGTTACGGGCGCTGATCAACCCGCGCGTGATTTGGGGGGATGGGCACTCCCCGCACCACCAGAAAGAACCGTCGACGTGCGCTTTCCGACTGGTCGTTCACGTGGATCTATAGTGCAAAGATCACTGCGCGTCGCCAATGGTGGCGATTTGCAGGGTGCATTGGATGCAGCCCAGCCGGGTGACGAAATCGTCCTCGCCTCGGGGGCGACCTTCATCGGTAATTATTTTTTGCCGGCCAAAAATCCTTCCAGCGATTGGATCATTCTACGAGCGGAAACCACACCAGTCGCCGCCGGCACTCGCATTACGCCTCAAGACGCAATCAATTCGGCCAAAATCATCACACCGAATGGCGATCCCGCAATCAAGGCAGAACCTGGCTCAAGAAAGTGGCGGCTTGTCGGTTTTGAAATCGCACATATGCAGGGCGGCGGTTACAACTACGGCATCGTGATACTTGGGCGGGGTGATGAGCAAACCCTGGCGCTTCAACCGTCGGAAATCATCCTCGATCGGATGTATATCCACGGGTCGACCACCGACGGCAATTCACGCTGCGTGTCCATGCAAGGCCGCTCAATGGCCGTTATCGACTCGTGGTTGGGTGAATGCCATGCAAAAGGCAATGACGCGCAGGGCATTTGCGTGTGGAGCGGCGCGGGCCCTTTCCTGATCGAGAACAATCGCATCGAAGGTTCGGGGCAGGCCATCATGTTTGGCGGCG
>JBDUAX010000684.1:0-1755 GCA_040004455.1 Gemmatimonadaceae bacterium | reverse complement strand
ATCAACTCGCGGCATTCGCATTCACAGTGGTGCTTGTTTCAACGCAAGGTTATGCGCAGAGTGGCATCGTTCACATTGTGATTGAAACGACTGCTGGCGCAATTGACGCCGATCTCGACTCAGCGCGCGCGCCAATAACCGTCACAAATTTCCTGCGCTACGTCGACGCGCACGCGTACAACGGCGGAAGATTTCATCGTACCGTGAAGTCTGATAATCAGCCTGGAAACGCCGTCAAAATTGAAGTCATTCAAGCAAGCGTCGCGGCCGGAGACGCAAGGGTACGCTTTCCGGCAATTGAACTGGAGCGCACCAACGTCACCAGGTTGTCGCACACCGACTTCGCATTGTCGATGGCGCGAGCGGGCCCGAATACTGCAACATCAGATTTTTTCATTACGATTGGTTCACAACCCGAACTCGATTTTGGCGGCAAGCGTAACGCCGACGGACAGGGGTTTGCAGTTTTTGGTCATGTCGTGAAAGGCAGCGAAGTCGCTCGAAAAATTCAGCAGAGCCCGGCCACTGAGCAGAATCTCACGCCACCGGTTGCAATTACGCGAATTGCTCGAAAATCCAAATAGCGTATCCCAGAGTTTGTTCTCGGAATTTCGCGTCAGCTATTCGACCTTGAATAGCACGATTTCTGCCCCGCGCTCCAATTGCAACAACTGCGACGCGTTTCCATTGCGGATGGCAATTTCAATGAAGCCGTTCGATCCAATAAGCGCGACAACGTCGCCAATTCGCCCGTTCGAGTAGGTGCGCACCAGCGGTAATAGTTGACCCGCAACAAGCACGGACCCCGCTGATCGCGTAACAAGATTTGTCAGCGCGTTTCCAAATCGATCGATAGTCAGCACTTCGCCAACGATTGCGCCGTCAGCTCGTCGAGTGGCTTCGCGCGTACGCAGTCGCAGTGGAGACGGAAGAGTTTCGCCGAGTTCGTCGAGTGCAACGCCGGATGCAAGACTGGCAGCGGCTGGTGCGAAGACGTCGCGACCGTGGAAAGTTGCCGCTGCGTGGGGTGGAATTGGCAGAACAACCGCGCGCGCATCGAGCGCCAGCAAGGCGGGCGACAACACCCCGTTGTTTGGACCAACGAGAAACTGACCACCACTTTCAACAGCAATCGCTTCGCGCTCCGTTCCCACTCCCGGATCAACGACAACCATGTGCACAGTGCCGCTTGGAAATCGCCGCCAGTACCGCGCTACAGCCAACCGCGCGGCCTCGACGTCCTGCGCGGGGATTTCGTGCGAGACGTCAACGATGTTCACACCGCCAGCACGCGACAACAGCACGCCTTTCATCTCCGCGACGTACCCGTCTGCGGTTCCGAAGTCAGTGAGGAGAGTAACAGCGCGTGATTGAGAGTTCATGAAGCATGATTGACGTCGGTGAGCGCTTGAGGCGTCCGTCAAAGCTACGTTCAAACCCTCTTCGCGCGACAGCACTCGCAGTGACCTGCACTGGCACGATGGGCACCACAATTTGTGACGGAGGGGTGCTCCGAAATTCCCGAATTTGGGTATAATTCAGTATGCCTAACTCACTAACGCGCGTATTGACCGCTGCCCTGCTGCTCGCATCGATTGCTGTTGTGCCGGTTCAAGGTCAGGAGAAAGCCAAGTCATTGCAGGCCCGCGCAGCCGAAGAGGCCAGAAAACGCGACCAAGCCGTTGCGTATGGCATAATCGATGGAGTGGTTTCGGATTCCCTGTTGCATCCACTCGATGTTTCTGATGTAACTGT
>JBDUAX010000304.1:0-5824 GCA_040004455.1 Gemmatimonadaceae bacterium | reverse complement strand
CCTTGAACCAATCGCTGAAGCTTTCCATGCCTTCGGGCGCGCCCTGCGGCGTCATCACGTCAGGCATGCCGGGGCTCGACTGCGTGACTTCAATTTCAACTTCGCGCTGATCAAGCTGACCATCGAGCAACAACAACTTCAGCTTGTCACGCGTGCGCTTGTGTCGTTCGGCCGCGAGATCGTCAACGGGCGGCGCTGATGACGTCGATGTCTGCTTCGCGTTTGGTTTGTCGTCATCGGTTACCAACGACAAGCCGGCCGGGGTTGGTGCCGTTGGTGTTGATTGCGTGGCCCCTGGGGTTGCCGTGAGCGGTGGCAAGAGCAAATCGAGCAAACGCTCGTCGACTTTTTCGTTGGCGAGATCTTCCACTTCCGATTCGCGTTCCGTGCGCACCATGTCGATGGCGCTCTCGACCAGATCGCGCACCATCGATTCCACATCGCGACCAACGTAGCCGACTTCCGTGAATTTCGACGCTTCCACTTTTACAAACGGCGCCGCCGCAAGTTTGGCGAGGCGACGAGCAATTTCTGTTTTGCCAACCCCGGTTGGACCAATCAGAATAATGTTGTTGGGGGAAATTTCGTCGCGAATGGATTCAGGCGCGCGTTGTCGACGCCACCGATTTCGCAGTGCAATGGCGACGGCTTTTTTCGCGTCGGCCTGTCCGACAATGTACCGATCGAGTTCCGCGACGATTTGTCGTGGCGTGAGGTCGGCGAGTCGGGCAATGGCTTGTTCGGTACGTGGGGACGGCATTACTGCGGTTGGAGCGCGAGGAACGAATGTGTCAGCGCGCCGCGGTAGCCATGGCGTTGACGGATTCGATAAGGCTTCGAGCAGTTGCTCGAACTGTCGGATCCGAATCACTCAACATTGCACGCAAAAATGGAAGCGCCGCCGAGTTGCGCGCGGCCGTCAGGGCCTCAATGGCGGCGATGCGATAGCTGGTGGGCCTGTCCGCCGCACCGCTTTGTGAGCACAGCCTGATCAATTTCTGCACCGCGTCTACCGAGGCCACTCGGCCCAGCGCGTACAATATTTCCACCTGCACTTCCGGATCCTTCTCGACGTTCATTGCGCTGAGCAGTTCGGAAGCGCTAGCGCCCCCAGAACCGCCTGCGGCAAATGTGCGGACCGCTCGGCGGCGCACTTCGGCCGACACGTCCTGAATTGCCGACTGCACGAGTTGACGGGAGGTTGGCGTATCGAGCTGCGTGAGTGCCGCAGTGGCGGCCACGCGAACGCGTTCATCGTGGTGCGTAAGCAGTCTACCAAGTGGCGCTTCGGCGGCAATTGCTCGCATTTCGCCAAGCAACAGCGCGGCATTGCGCACGATGTACCACTGGCGCGAGGCAAGCGCTTCAATCAGCAATTGAGCGCCCTTCCCCAACTCGACAATCGCATCGAAGTACATGCGACGCTTGGTGAGGTTATCGGCCGTTGGAAGCAAGCCGATGAGTGCCGCAGCAGCTTCGTCGCTGGCGCGTTTCAGCACCAGTCGAAGCGAACCGGCATCGACAGATAAGTCAGGGACCAGACTTGCAGCTAACGACAACGCGGCAGGAGTTGCAGCCTTGTCGAACGCGTTTGTCCATACTGTTTTCTTGTCCGACTCGATAGCCGCTCCCTCGGAATCCTGCAAAAACGCGAGCGCTGCGAGAACAACCGGCGCATTCTCGGCGGTGCTTGCGTTCTCAACTTTGTTCGCGAGTTCGTCGGCAATCTTGCCGATTTCCTCGAGTGATTTTTCGTTGTACACGCGCGCTTGATCAGCATACGGACTCGCGGTGCTGGCGCGCGCCACTGGAATGAATCGCACGGACCACAACGCGAGTTCACGTGCTTCTTCGAAAACCGTAGATGGCTCGTCGAGATTCGCGCGTGGGCGCGAAAGCAAAATTGCAAGCTGCAATAGTTCTTTCGGAACGGCACCTTCGAGAATTGTTATGCGCGCAATGTCGTGCAATGGCATTGTTTCAACTAACGGCTTCAATCCCCAGCCCAAGGCATCAACTGGCTCACCATCGATGAATAGCGTGCCATCCTTGAATTCAAGCATCAACGGTTTTGATCGCGCATAGCGCCGCACGCGCACGAGATCGGCGCGCAACGTCTCTTCTGGCGCCCCCGTTCTGATTCCCTCGAGAAGCATGGTCAGGGATTTGCAATACGATACTGCGTCGGCCATACATGTCCTCCAGGTTGGGGTTTGTGACGGTAACGATGTTAGTATCGGCTCCAACGGTCAGCTAGCTGCAGCGGATCGTTAGGTTTGCACGATGATTTTTCCGATTTTGTTCGCCGCGACACTCCAGCTGCAAGCCGCCACGCCCCCCGTCCATCACGGAATTCACGGGGGAACGGACATCCGCCTTCCCGCTGCGAGCGCTGACAGCGGGGTCGTGATTGATGGACGACTAGGGGAGGCCGTTTGGCAAAGAGCCGAAATGTTGACTGGATTTTCCCTCTACCAGCCGGTCGACGGACGGCCCGCGCCAGACAGCACCGAGATTCTGGTCTGGTATTCGCCAACTGCCATTTACTTCGGAATTCGGGCGTATGAGCCGCATGGTCCCGTCCGGGCAACGTTGGCCGATCGCGACCGCGTTGGCAGTGACGACAATGTAGAGATTCACATCGACACCTATTCGGAGCGCCGCCGAGCATATGTGTTCATTGTGAATCCGTTGGGGATCCAGGCCGACGGAACGAAAACGGAGGGTGGCGGATTTATCCCCGGGTCAAACGTTTCACCCGGGCAAAATGATCTGAGCCCCGATTTTATCTGGCAGAGTAAGGGACATGTCACCGATTGGGGCTACGAGGTCGAGGTTCGAATTCCGTTCAACAGCCTGCGCTACGCCTCCGAAACGGACCATCGCTGGGGCCTTCAGTTCAATCGCCGAGTTCAGCACTCCGGTTACGATGAGACCTGGACTCCGGTGAAGAAGGCGAACGCTTCCTTCATATCGCAGGAGGGTTGGATTTCAGGTTTGAAGGATTTGCAGCACGGTCCAAGCATCACGCTCAATCCGGAATTGACGAATACAATTCAGGGATCGCCGCCAGCTGCGGCAGCAATCGCGGCCGGAAAAACGTGGGACTACAAAGCGTCGCCTCGCATTGGGGGAAACATTCGTTTTGGAATTGGCAGCAACTTCGTTCTGAACGGAACAGTGAAGCCGGACTTTTCTCAAGTAGAAGCAGATGCGGCCCAGGTTGCAGCCGATCCGCGTTTCGCTTTGTTCTACGCTGAACGTCGGCCGTTTTTTGTTGAGGGTTCGGAGCAGTTCAATGTGCCGAACACGCTGGTGTACACTCGTCGAATTGTAAGTCCGGACGGCGCGCTCAAGCTCACGGGAAAAGTTGGTCGAACCAATGTCGCGCTACTTTCGGCGCTCGATGCTCCCGTTGTTTCAGCGACGTCCACCAAAGACCGCCCCTTGGTTGACATCCTGCGACTGACTCGTGATTTCGGCGCGCAAAATACTCTGGGCATGCTGTACAGTGACCGTGTTCGAGATGATCGCAGCAACCGTGTTGCCGGCGGCGATGTGCGCTACGTGTTTGGCAAATTGTATTACGCGCAGCTCCAACTCGCCGGAAGCGCTACTCAACAGAGTGGAACTACGCGTAAGGGAGAGTTGTGGGAAGCCGTGGTCGATCGCACTGGTCGAAACTATGGATTTCATTACAACGTGGTGAGCATTGCGCCGAATTTTCAGGCCGACAACGGATTCGTTTCACGCACCGGGTACGTGCAATCGAGCGCAAGCAATCGCTACACCATCTTTGGCAAGCAGGGCGGTGTCTTTGAACGATACAATGTGTTTCTTACGCTGAGTGCGTTGTGGCGCTATTACGATTTTCGTGACGCAAAAAGCTCATTGGAGAATCGCGCCAGCGTAAACAATTCGTTCACGTTTAAACGCGGCTGGTCGTTGTCCATCACGCCGGCAATTGGAAACTTCGCCTTCGACCCGAATGCCTACGCCGGACTGCGAACGGGAAGTTCGGCGGGTGCATTGTCGCCGTTTCTGCCGTCCGATCGCACTTCAACATTCACGACGGCGGCATCGGTCAGCACACCGCAGTTTCGTCGCTTTGCGGCGTCTGGTGGCTTCACACTTGGCAACGACGTGTACTTCCTCGAAACATCGAGAGCTCGACGCGCCGCGTACAATGCGTCGCTTGATATGCGACCCAACGAACGCATTCGATTAAACGCAACCTACGTGAGCACAAAACTCACGCGCAGAGCATATGGCGACATCGCGCAGTCGAGCAGAATTCCGCGCGTGAAATTGGAATACCAGGTGTCTCGTCCCTTGTTTGTGCGATTCGTCGCACAGTACGAGGCAACCGAGCAGTCCGCATTGCGGGACCCGCGAACCGGCAACGTTCTTTGGCAGGGAACAACTCCGAATTTGGTGCCGTCGACCAAGAGCAACACGTTGCGCGCAGACGCGCTGATTTCGTATCGCCCAAAACCGGGCATTGTACTGTTTGGCGGGTATGGAAATACCATGGCGGAGTCTGATCCACTCGCGTTTGATCGACTACGGCGCGTGAGTGACGGAATCTTTGCCAAAGCCAGTTATGTATTCGGACAACTACCTCGTTAGAATTTTCCACCATCGTTGGATGCGTCACCTTCGCTGGTCGACGCACAATCCTCAGGCACCATTACCGATGCAGAGAAAAACCAAGTCCGCAGTGTTGGTGTTGGCCGTGGCCAGCGTTGTTGCGAGTTTACCGAGTTCTGCGCGCGCGCAGGCGCCGATGTCGGGAACATTTATCACCATGCTGGGCAAGGATACTGTCGCGATTGAGCAGTATGCGCGCACCGAGGCAGGACTCATTGGCGATTACGTCACTCACCAGGGACGCTCGGTGGTCAATCACTACACTGTGCACTTCACCCCCGATGGAAATCCGGGGCACGTAATTCTTGCGCAGTCGAATGCGGATGGTTCTGCTATTCCGGGTTATCCGAAAGGGGTGCAGCTTACCATTGGGGCAACAGAATCGGTTATTGAAATCGATCGTGACAGCATCATCACGCGCAAATTTACGATGAGCAAAACGTTACCGTTGCTCGGCACTTCATTCGGAATGCTCGAGTTGGCGTTTGCACGACTTCGCGCTCAGAAAACAGACAGCGGGGCGTTTCCAGGGTTGCCACTTAATTCAAAGGTGCAACCAGATCCAATTCCTGTTCGATTCTTCGCTGCCGACTCAGCGCGATTCTGGACTACCGATGGCCCCATGTACCTGCGTGTTGACGCAAACGGAAAAATTCTCGGATTGAGTGGGCGCGCAACATCACAAGCGTTCGAAGCTCGCCGCGTTCCGACACTCGACATGAAGAAAGTGATTGCCGGTTTTGCGGCGTCCGAAGCGGCCGGAAAAGGCGCGAAATAAAAGCGCGTCCGGTGAACGAATTCACCGGACGCGCTTTGTTCGTTCGTTGCGAGTTACTTGACCGCGTGATTGAGCGACCAAATGTACGCCGCTGCAGCAGCGGCTTGATCGGGGGTGATCGGCATGCGTCCGCCCAGGGCACCCATTGGGAATGGATGTGAGGGATCTTTAATTTGATCTTTTGGAACGCCGGTGCTAATTGTTTTCAAAATGTCTTCGTAACTTCCAGAGCCGTGATCCCACTTGGCTTTGTTTGCGAGCATGGGACCGTTCGTTGCACCAACTCCTTTCGCTCCGTGACAACGAACGCAGCTGCCATTGTTAAATACGGAATCGCCGAGGGTGACCATGGCGAGCGTCACGCCAGCGGGAAGTTTTGTCGCAGCCGGTGCGGCC
>JBDUAX010000303.1:0-5835 GCA_040004455.1 Gemmatimonadaceae bacterium | reverse complement strand
GCCGCTGGTGCGCGCCGAGCCGGAGGCCGGCGCCGCACCTCGATCGGTGTCATCGAAAACGCGAACGTGTTTGTCGAAGTCCATAGCACCCGCATGTACCCGCAACTGATCGAGCGAGGCGATCTCCGTTTCAGTTTCCAGCAAGCGCCAGCCGTGCCCGGATACGATCAGCCAAGTCGGCACGGCGTGTTCAACCAGTTGTTGAATCAAGCGCACAGCATATGGCGCACCCGATGCGCCTGTTATCGCAACCACAACAGGAAGCCGTTCAGTTGCCGGCACTATCTCGCACCAATCACGCGGGCCGCCAGCACACAACCGAAAAACGAGAGCGAGATTATTCCGTTCATCGTGAAGAACGCCGCGTCCAATCGCGACAAATCATTCGGCTTCACGAGGCGATGCTCCCAAATAAGCAAAGCAGCAGCCAGTGCAACGCCGAACCAAATGATGGGTTGAAAAAGCTGCGAGCCAATTTGCGGAACACTGAAGGCAATCAACGCGAGACATGCCACGGCGACTACGTGGAGCGTGCGCGCCCATGCAATTGCACGCGGAACACCAATCACCGACGGAATTGAATGCAGGCCATTCGATTTGTCGAAATCCGCGTCCTGCAATGCGTACAAAATGTCGAAACCGCTCGACCAGGTTACTACCACCAGCGCCAACGCGCACAGTAACCACCACGGATCACTCCACGCGCCCGTAATCGCGAGATATCCACCAACGGGTGCTATGGACAATCCCAAGCCGAGCCACATGTGCGAATAGCGCGTGAACCGCTTGGTGTAGCTGTAGCCAAGCACCCACAGCAACGCGATTGGACTCAACAACAGGCACAAATTATTCAAGTGCGACGCTGCGTAGATGAACAGCGCCGACGCAAACAACACTGATGCTTTCGCTTGATTCACCGTCAAAGCGCCGCTTGGAATTTCCCGCATTGCCGTCCGCGGATTGATTGCATCAACATCTCGATCAACAATACGATTGAATCCCATCGCCGCAAACCGAGCTGCTGTAAAGGCGATCACAACCCACGCAATCATCGGCGACGTGACCGGATGTACGACACTCGCCAACAGCACACCAACCAACGCGAACGGCATCGCAAAGACTGTGTGCGGCAACTTCACCAAATTCGCGAGGCGAACTGGCAATGATTTGCCTTGAATGAGCTGGCCATCACGACCTGTTTTCATCGGCGTCGCCATCTACAGTCCCAACGTTGGCCAGAGTGTGTCCACCGAAGCTTTCGTCGCTTCATCCATCTCAATTACCTTGGGCCACGCACGGGTTGAGCCTTCTTCAGGCCACTTTCGCGTCGCGTCGATTCCCATTTTGCTGCCGTACGTAAATGCACGACTGGCGTGATCGAGTACATCAACGGGACCCATGGTGAATCGAACGTCTCGCTCCGGATCCATGTTATTCAGCGCTGCCCACCACGCTTCCTGTGTGTTTCGTACGTTCACATCCTTGTCCAGCACGACGAGAACTTTCGCGAGCGACATCAACCCCTGCCCCCACAGTGCGTGCATCACTTTGTCTGCATGCCCGGGATATTTCTTGTCGATCGAAACGAAAACCAGATTGTGAAATCCACCCTCAACTGGCATGTGATAGTCAACAATTTCCGGCGTCGTCAACTTGAGCAACGGCAGGAAAATTCTCTCGGTGGCATGACCAAGATAAAAATCTTCCATCGGCGGGCGCCCAACAATTGTCGTGGCGTATACCGGATTCTTTCGCATCGTAACTGCAGTAATGTGCACGAGCGGATACAAATCAGCTTCCGAGTAATAGCCAGTATGATCACCGAATGGCCCTTCAGTAACCAACGCTTCCGCCGGGTCGATATAACCCTCAATCACAAACTCGGCATCCGCTGGCACTTCGAGATCACACGTCACCGCCTTCGCCAGCATCACCGGATCGCGACGCAAAAATCCAGCGAAAATGAACTCGTCGATGTTCGGAGGAAGCGGCGCGGACGCCGAATACACACTCGCGGGGTCGGCACCAATCGCAATACACACCGGCATCTTCTCACCGCGCTCGGCCATCTGTCGCATGTGTTCTGCACCGGTTTTGTGTCGCTGCCAATGCATCGCAACAGTGTTCTTGCTGATTTGTTGAACACGATACATGCCGACATTCCGAATGCCGCGTGCAGGATCCTTCGAAATCACCATCGTGAGCGTGACATACGGACCGCCATCCTCGGGCCAACACGTCAACACCGGAATTTTGTCGAGATCAATTTCATCACCGCGCCACACAATTTCCTGACACGCCGGCGTTCCGCTTTTCACCCGTGGCGGAAATTTCGCCACTTCAAACAATCGCGGCAGCAACGATAGCTTGCCGAACAATCCCTCCGGCACCTTCAAGTCGAGCAATTGCGTAATGCGTACGCCAATGGTGTCGAGATCCTCAACGCCAAGGGCAATTGCCATGCGCTTCATCGACCCAAACAGATTGATTGCAACCGGATACGCACTCGGCGTGCCATCCCGCAAAATCGGACGTTCGAACAACAACGCCTTTCCGCCACCCGGGCGCTTCGAAACCCGATCGGCGATTTCCGTCAGCTCGAGATGTACGCTCACCGGCGCAGTAATGCGATGCAGTTCGCCGGCACGCTCAATGGCCGAAATGAAGTCGCTGAGGGAGTTGAGTGACATGCTGTAAGATCGCTACGGGCGCGTCGCCAAAGTGAGTGCCGATGGCACTTCTCCCACATGAATTGCCGCAATTCCAAATGTGAGTTGTTGCCAGGTCACATTCGCAAAGCCCGCAGCGCGCAAGCGGTCGGCCAACGCATCGCACGTTGGAAACTTTGCAACGGACATGGGCAAGTAGGTGTATGCGGATTTGTGGCCGCTCACAATGCGCCCAACCAAAGGCAACGCAAAATGAAAATAGGAGTGATACAGCGCGCGCACGATGGAAGAGGAGGGAATTGAAAACTCCAGAATGACAAACCGCGCGCCAGGGCGCAGCAGTCTGCGTGTTTCTCGCAATCCGGCGTCGAGATCGGCAACGTTGCGAATTCCAAAGGCTACTATTGCTCCGTCAAAACTCGAATCGGCAAGCGGCAATTCCAGTGCATCCGCAGCAACAGGAGCAAGTACTTTGCGTGACGCTTTGTTCGCACCATGCTGCAACATCGACAACGCAAAGTCAGCACCGACAACAAAGCCCTTGAATCCATCTTGGCGACTGAGCATGGCACCGACATCCAATGTCCCCGCACACAAGTCCAGATACCGCCCTGCTGGCACACGCGTCCACGCGAGCGCCTTGAGCGCTTTCCGCCGCCACCCTTTGTCGACGTTCATCGACAGCACGTGGTTGAGCAGATCGTAGCGGGGTGCGATGTCCGTAAACATCGCCTGCACGTAATCGCGCTTGTCAGCGCCGTCGGCCGCCTGCCGCGCTCGCTCCACGCCGGAAATCCCTCGCGCGCTTCGCGATTCCGCTTCTGACGACGATGGCGTTTCTGCAGGCATCAAAGACATCCGTAAACATCTCGGGGCGTAACAGTGCGAGCAAGGCGACCGCTGGTTACTTTGCCTTGCTCCCAGTGGCGACTTCTCGTGAATCGAAAGTCGTCGCTCGCCGGGCCGCCGACAGCCAATGCATGCCGAACCCCGACGAGCTGGCCACAATACCGGATGCCGATGTCGTACGCCTGGCCCAACAGGGCCGAGAGCCCGCGTTTCGCGAGCTTGTCAGGCGGTACGAGCGGCCGGTGTTTTCCCTCGTATTTCGCATGGTTCGCGATCGCGAGCTGGCCGAGGATTTGTCGCAGGACGCGTTCATCAAGGTCCTCAATCACATCGATCGGTATAGCCCGGAATTCAAATTCTCGAGTTGGCTGTTCAAGATTGCGAACAACGTCGCCATCGATCATCTACGCCGGCGGCGCATTGACACGATCAGCATGGACGGCTCCCCCAATGCGTCCACGGCTGCCGAAGTTGAGGCATCGACGCTCGAATTAGGCGACGGTCAGGAAAGCGCGCTTGATGAACTCGAGGCCAAGGAGCTCGGCAGTTCAATCGAAGTCGCTATTGGCGCACTCCGGCCCGAGTACCGCTCCTGCATCATGCTGCGGCACGTCGAGGGTCGCTCGTACGAAGAAATCGCGGCAACGCTCGACCTGCCCCTGGGAACGGTCAAGACCTACATCCACCGTGCGCGTCACGAGCTCAGAAAGGCTTTGGAGCACACGCGCGAGTGACCAACAACACACTGAGCGGTCTTTCCGCACAGTTACTGCAAAAAGGGCGCCTGAGGCTGAAACTCGCTCTCAATGCGTTCCGTAGTCACACCTGGAGGCAAGAATGTTAGACCGACACCTGCGTAGCGATGAAATAGACCTCCTTCTTGACGGCGAAGAAGGATTCGGCGTGACCCCACTGCGGGCTCACGTCCGTTCGTGCATTCAATGCCGAATGGATCTTGATCGCGCGCGCGAAGTTGTCATGTTGCTCGACGGCCTCCCCGATTTTGCGCCTTCGTCAGCATTTGCCGACAAAGTGATGAGTCAAGTGCAAGTGTTCGAGCCGTGGCACGCTGCTGCGCTTCATACCGCTTCTCGTTTCGTTCCGACAACACGCCCAGCGCGCGTTGCTGCGGGTTTCGGTGCTGCGGCCTCGGCGGGTCTGCTAACAGCCGCTGGTGCGTGGGCGGTATCGCGGGCTGACATTGGTTTCCTGCTCGCTCAAGTTGGTCTGGAAAGAATTCAGGATAAGGTTGGCGCCGCAGTTAGCGATGTAATGTCTGCAGCACTTGGTCAATCAACCCTCGACATGTTTCATGCGAATGGCGCGGGTTTCGCGGCGCTCGCTCTTGGTGGATTCGTAGCAGCCGCCGGAATTGCCGTCGTTGGGCTCCGCGCGCTGGCTATGGCATCGCGCCGCAGCCGTCAGTACTAGCACCATGTCGGTGCGGCGCGCTGCTCTATTCGCGCTGATTCTCCCAATAGCATTTCTGTTCGCGCCTGTTAGTGCGCGCGCGCAAGGCCTGCCTGATCGCGCGCTTGAAACCATCTCGCGAGTTTTCGAGACACTTTCCGCCGGCGCGCGCTCCGCTGCTGTTGCATTTGGCGCAGAGGTTCCTGCACTGCAGCAAGGCTCCGAAAATGCTGAAGCAAACAACGCGGTACAACGTACGCGTCGGGCGCTAGTCGCCGTCAGCGCGGTTGCAGGAATTGGAATTTTCATCGCGTTGATGGTGTTGATGACCGCACAAGCTCCGCTCGAGGCCGTGGCACGTGCGGCGGAGCGCGACATTTCGCGGAGCTTCTGGGTCGGGGTAATGTGGCAGGTGCTCGCTACGCCTCTCCTCCTCACAGTTGCATTGGCTTTGACGCTGACAATCATTCTCATACCTGCAATTCCTATTGCCATGCTGCTGTGGGCGCTCGCCTACGCGGGCGCAATGACACTGGGATTGTTTGCAGTGGCGTTGGTGCTTGGTCGTGCCGTGTTGCGTAAGAAAACAAATTTCGATAAGAGTGCCCTGCTTTCCAGTTTGCTTTGTGGTCTCATGGTGTTGGCGGCAGTTTGGCTCGCCGCAGCGTTTCTGGTCAGCGTTCCAATTGCTGGAATTCTCAGTCGCTTGATTGCACTGGCTTTGTCATGGGTCGTTGCGACCGTCGGCTTGGGCGCAGTCGTCCGTTCACGCGGCGGCACATTGCGCGAACACATGGAAGTGACAACCGAATTGGCTGCGCCGTCGTGGCAAACACCAACACCTGTTTTTGGCGTTGTTGCGGCCCGCAAGCCAACGCCTGTTCACACCTCGACCGTCGAATAGGCT
>JBDUAX010000683.1:0-1760 GCA_040004455.1 Gemmatimonadaceae bacterium | reverse complement strand
ACAGAATATCGAGCCGCTCCGTCATCCAATGCCAACCGCTGTGCGCGACAATTGCGGACGCAACAATGACCGTCGAGCGCTCACTGATGGCGTGGCGAATCACCAACGCGAGCACCGGTAGCGCGAGTGCCAGCACAAACAATTGGCCGAGTTCGACGCCGAGGTTGAACGACGCGAGTGACGTAATCAAATGCGATCCCGCAAACTGTAACGATTCCTTGAGTGCGAAGGAAAATCCAAATCCGTGTACGAGCCCGAATCCGAACGCGAACATCCATCGGCGCTTAAGACGCGTCGATTTTCCCAGAATGTTTTCGAGCGCCATGTACACAATGGAAACGGCAATCAGCGATTCCACGAGCGGCGGAAACCATAGCGCACTGGGCGCGAGTCCGTATGCGGACGCCACCAGCGTGATTGAATGCGCTGCGGTAAAGGCCGTGACAATTGCCGCGAGCGGACGAATTTTCCGAATGGGAATAACCAGACAGAAAATGAAGAGCAGATGATCGTAACCGCCGAGAATGTGCTCGAATCCCAACTGTATGAAGCGCCACGCGGCTTGATGCCAACGCGGATCGAGCGCCACCATTCCCGGATTTCCGATGTACTCAAACACACGTTCGGCGTGGCCCGGCGCAAGAAACCTGAGCACCGTCGTGGTTTGAATTCCCAAATGCGCAAGCGCTGGTTGAACGGAGAAATTCGAGCTGTCCGACGCAATCGGATACTCGAGCTCCATGTCGAACATCACCTGTTTTACTTGAACAACGGTGCCGGCGTCGAGTGGAGTGGCGTGCACGTGAAAGCGCGCTTGATCGTATTCGGTGAAGGATCTATCGGAAGGCAATGACAACTGAGTGGCGGTCGCTCGGCCGCCGGTGATCTTCCGGCCGTTCTCGAAGAAATCGATGTAGTTGAGCACCCACAACTCGGCGGCATCGCCCAGCAGCGCTCCCATTTTGCTCAAGTCGAGCGAACCGTCGGCGCGAAGCGGGTATTGCATGTCGCGCATCGACTCGAGTGGAACGCGTACCACAACATGCAGTGTGCGTCCTTCCGGCTTTACGAACGCAATGATTGCAACCCGCTGCGGAATTTCGTGCGCCATTGTCGCGTGCGGGGTGAGCGCAAGCAGCACTAAAAGCAGCGCAAGAATTCGGTTTGCTGGGGGGTTTGATGGGGTCAGGTTCATCAAACGGGGTTTGATGGGGTCAGGTTCATCAAAGCCACCGTTGGGGTCAGAATCAAAGAAGTCTGGACGGGACGAAGCTCGGCGAGTTAGTTAACGGCCACCCGCATGCAGGTGCAAGCCGACCCCTGGAGCCAGGAATGCAGAAGCCAAGAAAGCTGGTGTACGCCGGAACTATTGCCACGGTCATCGTAGCACTGGCCTATGGACAATCCACGTTGGGCGCGGCGATTACGCGACAGGCCGTCCAGGCGCCGACGTTTGAGGTCGATCCCTTCTGGCCGAAGCCGTTGCCGAATCACTGGATTCTAGGCTCCACAATTGGCGTGGGTGTGGATTCGAAGGACCACATTTTCATTATTCATCGTGGCGCCGCGACGATGAACGCGCGCACTGAAGTCGACACCAACAAGTCGAAGCCCGCAGGAGACTGCTGCTCCTCCGCGCCACCAATTCTTGAATTCGATCAGGAAGGAAATCTCATCAACTCGTGGGGCGGACCCGGGAAGGGATTTACCTGGCCCGAGTCGAATCACGGCATCGCGATTGATGACAAGGACAACGTCTG
>JBDUAX010000682.1:0-1761 GCA_040004455.1 Gemmatimonadaceae bacterium | reverse complement strand
GCAATTGTCGCGCACAGCGGTTGGCATTGGATGACGGAGCGGCTCGATATTCTGTCGAAGTATCATATTGCGTGGCCCACGTTGGACGCCGTGTTCGTGCTCGGAGTGATGCGCGCATTGCTGTTGTGTGCAATCGCCGGTGCCGTTGCGTGGGGTTTGTCCGGAATTCTCAATAAGCTTGCCGGAATTGAAGAACAGCATTTACAACCGTGATGAAGTCCACCTTGCAGTGACAGAAAATTTGCAAAAGGACGCGCATATGCCACTGCCACTCGTGGGCGTTGGGGGACAGCGTGGGCCCAGCACGCGCTCGAAGGGACTGGCCGAAGCGCGGTTTGGGAGACACATTGTGGCTTGTAGGTATCGGGATAAGTCACTCGCTACCCTTGCGTTCCCTTCCTGACTTCACGCTCATTTCGCCCGCTTCAGGTAGCCAATCAACAGGTAATGCGCATTCCAGTTTTGCGTTTCATGCTCGCCATCGCGCTCGTTTCCGTCGTGCCGCTTGCGTCACCTTTGGCGGCACAAGCTGATTCATCAGCCGCAACTCGCTCCACCAATGACCGCATTTACACTGCCCAGCAAGCCGCGCAGGGGCGTGACATTTACGATGGTCGCTGCAAATCGTGTCACACGGCAATTTCGCACACCGGCACTCCATTCCGTACCAATTGGGATAAGCGTCTCCTGGCCGACTTGTTCGACTACATCAACGAGAAGATGCCCGAGGATGCGCCGGGCACTCTGAGCGGCGGCGAATACACACTGGTGCTTGCGTACATCCTGAGCATGAATGGAATGCCCGCCGGTCAGGAAGAATTGCCGGCGGACAAGAAGGCGCTGAAAGCCATTCGCATTGACGCAGCGGCCCCCAAAGACACCATTGCAGTTTCGTCGCACCGAGTACGCCGTTTGCCATTGCCGTTCATCGCGACACAGAGAAATTCCTTCCCGCTGCGGCGCTCGTTCCCTCCTGCCTGAGTTCACAACATGGCCTCGTCTCTCAAGAATCGACTCTTCGGACCACTCGTAGCTGGTGCGACGGTTCTGATCGCCGGTGCATTTCTGTGGGTGCAGTTTTCTCGCGCGCAGGCGCCGTCGACGCTCGTGCGAGGCAATGCCTACGGCGAATGGCGCTACTGGGGCGCCGACGCATGGAGCACGCGTTACTCGCCACTCGATCAAATCAACGCCGCCAACTTCAACGATCTTCAAGTTTCGTGGCAGTGGAATGCGAGCGCTTTTGGACGTGACGAGTATTACCGCACGACACCACTCTACGCGAACGGTCGCTTGTTCACAGTCGCAACGACTCGACGCATTGCGGCGGCAATCGATCCGGAAAACGGTGAAACGTTGTGGATGTGGCGTTTGGACGAGGGCATTCGCTGGCAGAAAGCGCCGCGCCAATATTCCGGTCGCGGGCCGAGTTACTGGACCAATGGAAGCCAGGAGCGTTTGGTTGTTGTCACTCCCGGATACCATCTCGCATCACTCGATGCGAAAACCGGACGCCCCGATCCGCTGTTTGGCAAGAATGGCGTTGTCGATTTGATGGAAGGACTTGGTTTCCCTCTTGTTCCGCTCGCGGTTGATGATTCGGGTCCACTCATCATCAGCGACGGCGCGCCCGCGCGTAAAGCAAAGCCTGGCGAAACGTGGGATGCGAAAAAGAGAATCGGCGCCGACGGCACGATCGGCATTGATCCGGCGCAGGGTGAAATCGCAGCGAGCTCCCCCGCGATTATTGTTGGCGATGTC
>JBDUAX010000302.1:0-5866 GCA_040004455.1 Gemmatimonadaceae bacterium | reverse complement strand
CGGCAACAATGCCGTGATCCATGACTTCGCCTTCAACGATGGCGGTGTCGTTGAGTGGAGTAATCACGACCTTCACGAGTTCAGGACTTGAACCGGAATGATCGATGACTACGGCCTTGACGAGGCCGGACCCGATATCGAGTCCAATTGTGGTTTTTTTGCGGCCGAAAATCGACATGGCGCGTGGGGTGCACGTTGGCGGACGGTTACCCCTCGAAACGACTCGGCGAGGGGAAGGTAACGCGCTCCGAGTGGAGAGACTTCGAGTTTGTGCCTGTTGTGTGACTGTTTCGGCACTGGCTCGACAACCTCAAACGCGATGGGTTCGCGCTTATTCCCGTCTCAGGAGCGTTCCAGCCAGCCGCCCGTTGTGATAGCGGCTGGTGCGGCTACGGCGGATAGGGCTCGTCGTAGTGCACATCGCGAGTATCGGACGCGAGTTGCAATTCCGAAGCGTGAGCCGCGGCCAAATGTGTCACGAATCAGTGCCGCACCATGCACGACAAGCTGTCCCGCGGATGCATCAATCGCGCCGCGAACCACGAGCAGGCCGTCGACTTCGAGTGTCCCCGTAAGAATGAGATCCCCTTCTACGAGAAGAATTCCCTGATGTCGGCTATTGCTGCTCAAGGTTGCCGCATTGCTGCCGATAATTGCGCGCGCGCCCCATTCGTTTACGCAAGCCGTGACGCTCGACACATCACGCCTTGGTTCACCGGTGCCCGCTGCACACGATGCGGAGATGACAATAGGTGCCAGCTGCGTGACAGTATTTGCGGCGTCCGAGTGACTCGCGAGCGAAAGCCAGCCGTTCCAGTTCGCGTCGAACACTGCGCGTGCAGTATTGATATCGGCGATTGGCGACGTGGTTGCATTCACAAGCGGCTCGTTCGCGCATTCCGTGGTCCAATCCGGCGGTACTTCGTCAACTGAGCTGATGCCGGCGGGGTTGTCAATGGTGATCGCGTCAAGCGCGGTGAGGGCGTTCTGCAGCGGTAGCGGCAGATTCCGCGCGACCAATGCGCGTGTTACGCGACGCGTTGCGTTCAGTGCAACGCCATTTTTCGAGCTAGTGGTATTCGCTTCCATGATGGCTGCGTCGATAGCAGTGCGCGCCATCGTGACCGTGGTGGCGAGACCGCCCGGAACTACGGTGGTACTCGTTTTGCGCTGACCAATTTCCATACTCGCGAATTCGCGGGCATTCCACATTGGAAGTTGTTGCGCGATTGCGTTGTCTGCACCAAAAAGCGCACGTTCGCCGGCAAAGCCCAGGTGAGCGTTGCGCCCGGCGCGCCAGACTGCGCTTTGCAGTGTTGCCGCAATGACTGCGATCAACAGCATTGCAATGAGCACGGTTGGCAAAATGAAACCGAATTGGTTTCGCTGCGCCCCCGCGTACCGATTGCGCGGGGGGTGAATACGAAGCGAGTTCATTGCGGTTGCCCCCGCAGCGCGACGTGCACAAGAACCGAATCGATGACGCCGGGTTTTGACGCCGATTGGAGCCATTGCGTTGACGCGCGCAGTTTCAGTGCAACGCTGTGGGGCGTGCGCAACACTCCAAAATTGAATGTGTTCTCAACGCTATCCCGTACCTGCACCAACAATCCTCGTTTGGGCGGGGAATCCAATGGGCCTGCGACCGGCTGAATTGTGCTCCACCCTGTTGGACCCAGCGATTTACGCCCCAGATACCATAAATTGTCGCTGGCTTTGTAGAGTGAGTAGCGCGCACGTTGCGTGATGCGCACGATAGTGCCCGCATGCGGCGTCGCGTTGGCGCCTGCCGAGAGGGTGAGTCGAATGGGCCGACTGCCGGCGCCAAAGCCATTTGTGAAGAGTGCTCGTGATGTGCAGGTGGACACGGACGTTGCAGCGATCGACGACAATGCGAACATTTCCCACCGCGCGGTTGCCGGCATGAGTGTGGTGTCAGAGGCTGTAACCCAGACGTTGTCGCCGGGCTGCGGCTCTGCAAACCAGGCAGTGCGAAGCGCATCGTTGCCGCCAAGGGGCATCATGTCGATGATGTTCGGTGCGGGGGACGCGCACACAACTCCGCTGCCAACAACGGCGTGCATCTCGAACGATGTGTCGGTCCACGCGATGACATTGGCGGCGGTCAGCGGCCGCAACTCTGATGTCAGCACGGCGCCCGCTTGTCGCAGTTCGCGCGCAATTTCCGTAGTCGACTGAAGACGACGGGCGAGGCGATGTGTGTCGAGAAGCAAACCCATCGCCACGGTGCCAAGGAGCGCGGCGATTGGTAGCGCGACTATGAGTTCGACGAGCGTATTTCCTGCGCGCAAGCGAAAGCGAGAAGGACGTTTATGCCGAAGGCAGAGCTCTCGTTCAATTCGCTGAGTCATTGGCACACGCCACCCGCTTCAATTGACATCAGCATGTCAGTATTGGACGCAAATCCGATTGGCGAACGATTAAGCGTGACGTCTGCGTGAAGTGTTGTACTGCGCGCGCCCGCCGATTGTCGCCACAACACATCAATACGTGGAGCAACATCACTGCCGCTGGCCGCCAACGTACAATTATTCGACAGCGCGTCTTCCACGCGCGTGGTTGTGAGCGCCTGACCGCGCGAAATGAGCTGCGAGTCGTCGGCTTCTGCCAGAGTGCCGCGGGCGGTTGCGGCCAATGACAACCCGGTGACAGAAAGCAGGAGCGCTGCGACAATGCACTCAACGAGTGCGCGACCACCCCGCGATTTGCGTCGCGACGATACGCGTGTGCCGTCGCGCCTGCGACTGAAATTCGCTCCTGACTGCTTTTCGGAAACTCGACGGAGAATTGACATGGGCGGAGTGTACGCAATTCGAGCGCGCTCTCCGTCACCATCCCAATGCACGTATCAACGATTCATTGCGCCATGTTCAATCTTTCTTTATAAATCGCCCGCCAGTTGACGTGTGCAGCGGAAACAACAACACGAACGCCGCACCACCCTCGCGTGCTTTTTGTACCCAGACAGTTCCACCAAGATTCTCCGCAATACGCGCCACGATGGCGAGACCAAGCCCTGTGCCCTTGCCGACTTCCTTCGTTGAGAAGAACGGTTCGAAAATTCGCTCGGCATCTTCAGGTTTTACACCTGGGCCGGAATCGGCAATCACCACCTGCAACACTGCTTCGGGGCGATCGGCGCGCGCAATCCACGCCGCTGCTCGGCCGCTTGGTTCATGCGGAAACCTTTCGCCAGGAGCGTCGTTCCGACGCTTGAGACGCGCAGCGACCGCATCGTTCACACTCGTCGTGCGCGTGCGAATGACGAGTTTGCCTTCACCGTTCATTGCGTCAATGGCGTTCAGCATGAGATTCACGAACAACTGCTCGAGGTCATGCTTTTCACCGTATACCAAACCGTCCTCGGCCGACAACTCGCGTTCGACCTTGATGCGGCGCGTGATGCCCTGATCAGCGAGCAGCTGCAGCGTTTGCCCCAGCACTTCATCAATCGCAACAGGTTTCGGTGTGAGCAATCGCGGACGCGCGTAATCCAGCAGACCGCGCACAATGCGATCGATGCGCACCACTTCTCTGTCCATCGCGTCGAGCGGTTCGGTGAACGCCGGTGTGTCGGCAGCACGCAAACGAACCACGTGCCCGTATGTTGCAATTGCCGCGAGCGGATTGCCCACTTCATGCGCGATGCCGGCAGCGAGTCGGCCCAGCGTCGCCAACTTCTCCACGCGCAATCGTTGTTGATCGGCTTCGAGTAGTTGCTCGGTCATGCGATTCACGCTGGCCGCCAACGCGTCGAACTCCTTCGTTTTGCCAGGAGGCACTCGCCGTGACGTGTCGCCGCCTGCAATCATTTCCGCGGCGGCAATACTCTGCTCCAACGGCGTCTCAATCAATCGAATTGTTTGTCGCCGGAGTACGGTCGCCCACACAATTGCCACGAGTGCGAGCAGCACGGTGACCGC
This sequence comes from Gemmatimonadaceae bacterium, assembly GCA_040004455.1. Lineage (GTDB taxonomy): Bacteria > Gemmatimonadota > Gemmatimonadetes > Gemmatimonadales > Gemmatimonadaceae > Gemmatimonas. Next base: position 1,922 of record JBDUAX010000302.1, on the reverse strand, counting down.
GAGCAATCGCAATTTGTCACTCAGATCTTCCGTGACCCACATGGTCGTGACGATTCCAACAACGGCCACGGCATTCGTGACGGCAACGGCGAACAGAATTTTGCGGCTGATTGGCGGCAGTGCTGGCTTGGGAGACGTCACGCGCGGACGATGCGTGACGGCTTGCCTTCACGCAAGCAGCATTGACGACCCAGACTGTCATGCTCGCCGCGGTTTGCCTGCTGCGCCCCCCGGGCGCGCTTCGCGGACGCTTCGGCAGCCGAAACCGCGTTCTTCAAGTCAAATTTCATTGTCGGTCAGTGAGTTCAACCGGCTTTTGGTCAACGCAACGCATAAGGGGACCGAGCCTGAGCCCGATCCCCTTACACCCCGTCCAGAGACGGTTACGTCATGCCGCTTCTAAGGTTACGGCGTGCACTTTGGTTCGCCTTCGCCTGCGCCGGCCGGAATCGGGCCAGTGCCGACGCCGATGTTGCACGTCGTGAGAGGAACGTTGGCATGCTTCGCGGTGGCAGACCAGCCAGCAGCCGCGCCCGTGAACGTCAGCGTAACGCCTGACGAACCCGTTGGTGCGAGATATCCGACGTACGTGTTGTTGTCCGAGTAGAAGGCTTCAGCGGCTGAAACCATGTTCTTCAGATCCGACTTCATGGCGGTGATGTACGCCTTGTTCTTCGTGTCAGCAAACTTCGGAATCGCGATTGCGGCCAGGATGCCGATGATGACGACGACGATCAAAAGTTCGATGAGGGTAAAGCCCTTACGTGTGCGGCTGCGGTTCTTCGACATGTATTGTAGCTCCGGTGTGGGGTCAATCGACGTTTGGACTCAGGCGAGAGGCCTACGCGACACTCTGCTCTAAGGCAACGTGCGGGCCACGGTCGCGGCATTAAGCAAACATGTTGTCAATCAATGAGTTGCATCAAACGGTTGCGTGGTGGAGCGTGGCATTGCCGTTGTGTTTCGCGAATGATTTTGCAGGGTGCGAGAATGCGCGGTGTTGAGAGCGTCCTTCGAAAGCAATGACGTGTGCGAGTGGTGTGACGGTTGTGCCGGTGGTGTGATGATTTACCCGTTGATGTTATTCAGCTGTAATACAGCAGGAATTCACTTCAACACCTTGAAGCGATTTTTCACGAGGCATTTTGAATCGAGGACAACGAATTCAATGGTGCGGCCATCGAGGCTGTGCGCCCTGCCCTCTCCTCCAACAAATGATGCTATTCGAGATGTTGCCAGGTACACCGGTCAATCTCTCAATCGAAAGATCAAGATTGGGATTCGCACATTGGGCATTGGATCGGCAAGTATACGACTGCTCTTCGCCAGTGCAAGAAGTGGGTCACAAGAGGCTCAGAACTTGAGCCCTACGAACCCAATCCGAACTGTTGAACAGCAGAGAACGCGGAATCCATTGCGACGTACGTGCGAATACCCTGGAAAGCGATGAGGCTCGTACCCAGATACTCTCCGCTGTTGCCAAGTCGATCGAGAGCAATCGGAATCATGAAATAAGGAGCGTCCTGCTTAACTCTGGCCTTGCAGTAGGAAATTTCCGCCAAATTGCAGGCCGAATCGACCGCAAAGTATGTCACGCTGTCGCGAGGCATCGTTGGGATTTGCCAATCTATGCTCCGGTCCTTGAATTCTGTCCGTGCAACAAGCAGCCGAACGCTCTGTAGGAACGCGACCGAGTCAAAGCGGGCTAACTTCAAGCATATTGAGCGGGCAGGCGTCGATGTTTGTGCGCCGATCACTAATGACAGCAGACACGCAAATGATATTCGCCCAATCAACAGCCCCTACCCCTCCCCATAGCGCGCCAACTTCCGGTACAGCGTACTTGGATCAATCCCCAGCATATCCGCTGCGCGGCTCTTGTTCCCGCTCTCATTCGTCAACACCCACTGAATGTACGCGCG
>JBDUAX010000301.1:0-5867 GCA_040004455.1 Gemmatimonadaceae bacterium | reverse complement strand
CGGCCATACTGTAGCGTCGCGGCCACCGTCGACGCGGAGACGCAGATTGTCGCGCTGCTCCCCAATGACTGGAATGGGCGGTTCCTGATGGGCGGCGGCGGCGGATATGTGGGCGCCGTCGATAACCAGTTCTCGTCCACAGTGCACGATGGGTATGCCACCGTGGGCACCGATGCGGGGCACAGCGCCAGCAGCTTGAGCGCAGCGTGGGCGCTGCATAATGACAGGCGCATTACGGACTTCGCGTATCGCGCTGTGCACCGCACAGCAGAGGTGACCAAGCTCCTCATTGCGGCGTACTACGGTCGACTGCCAGAGCGCTCGTACTTCATCGGCTGCTCGAACGGTGGACGCGAGGCGCTGATCGAGGCACAGCGCTACCCGGCGGACTTCGATGGCATCGTGGCGATCGCGCCGGCGTATAACTTCCTGGCCATCACCACGACGTTCGTACGCAATTTGCAGGCGCAATATCCGACCGGCGATATGAATGCTGCCGTCGTGACGCCGGCCGTGCTGAAGCTGCTGGCGGGCAAGGTGACGGAAACGTGCGACGCGGATGACGGCGTGCGCGATGGCACCCTCGAGAACCCCGAGACGTGCTCGTTCAAGCTGGCTTCGCTCCCCCTCTGCCCGAACGGTACGGCGGCGAACAGTTGTGTGACGCATGCGCAGCGCACCGCTCTGGCGACGTTCACCGCCCCACTCTCGGTCGGCACCCTGCGATATCCTGGGCAGCCTTTCGGTGACGAATCCGACGAGGAGGGCTGGAATTCGTGGATCACCGGGCCCTTGCCGGATATGCTTCAAGCGACCGGACGCACCGTGCCAACAGTTCAGGCCGCGTTCGGCACCGAGTTCTTCAAGTACTTCGTCTACGGTGACTCGGCGTGGCGCTACGTCGGCTACGACCTCGCGCGCGCCGCTCGCGATGGCGCCAAGGTGGACGCGATCGTCTCCGCGACGAACCCGGACCTCTCGGCATTTCGCGCGCGCGGTGGCAAGCTGCTGCTGGCACACGGGTGGTCCGACCCCGCGCTCAACGCGCGCTCGACGATCGAGTACTTCAAGGCCGTGCAGGCCCGCACGCCGCAGGCTTCGTCATTCACGCGGATGTTTATGATGCCGGGCGTGTTGCACTGTGCGGGCGGGAGCGGTTGCGATGAGGCGGACTGGGCGCAGACCATTAGCCGCTGGGTGGAAGCAGGTGAAGCGCCGTCGAGAATTATCGCGCGCAAACAGCGCGGCATGCAGGTTTTGCGCACCCATCCGTTGTGTGCCTACCCAATGACGGCGCGGTACAACGGCACGGGCAGCACCGATGATGCCTCGGCGTTTACCTGTCGGTAATGGTCACGCGGGTTTTTTGCGGAGCCATCCCCGGCATTAGAATTCGCGGCAATGCCGCTGACTCCCGACCCGCGACTCGCTGGCCTGACCGACGTCCTCGCCGGCGAATTCGAGCTCGAGACTGAGCTCGGGCGCGGCGGCATGGGGGTTGTCTTCCGCGCACGCGACGTGCGACTCGACCGACAGGTTGCACTGAAGGTCCTGCCACCCGATATCGCCGCCAACGCCGAAGTCCGCAGCCGCTTTCTGCGCGAGGCGCGCACCGCAGGTTCGCTGTCGCACCCACACATCGTCCACATCCATCGCGCAGACGAACGGGGGCCCTTCGCCTTTTTCGTGATGGGACTGGTGGACGGCGAGAACCTCGCGCAGCGCGTGCGCGACCGCGGTCCGCTGCCACCGGCCGAGGCGGTACGTCATCTGCGCGAGGTCGCATGGGCGCTCGCCTACGCACATGCGCGCGGCGTCATTCACCGCGACGTGAAGCCGGAGAACATCATGATTGAGCGCGGCACTAACCGCGCGCTGGTCACTGACTTCGGAATCGCGCGCACCGAGCGCTCGGCCAGCCTCACGTCCGAAGGGCATGTGTTAGGGACCGCAAACTACATGAGTCCCGAGCAGGTGCAGGGTGACCCTCTCGACGGCAGATCGGACCTGTACGCCCTGGGCTGCGTGGGATACTTCCTGCTGAGCGGACGCCTGCCATTCGAGAACGAGGCCACCTCGGCCGTCATGGTTGCGCACGTGACGCGCCCCGCACCGCCACTTCGCAGTGCGGCACCAACTGTGCCCGCCGCGCTCGCCGATGTGATCGACAAGTGCCTGGCCAAAGACCCCGCACAACGCTTCCCAACCGGCGAAGATCTCGCCGAGGCGCTGCGGCGAGCTATCGAAGGTGCGGTGGCCGCCCAGGACCAGGTTGTGGTGAGGAGCGGGGGACACAGGATTCTGTCGGAGCAGGAAGCGACGATTGTCTGGCGACGCGCCGCGCAGCTTCAGGCCGAGGCGGCCGCGCGACTTGAGCGGGAGACTCGCTCTCACGCAGTTCGTAGCCTCGGTGCGGATGCCGCTGGTGACTCCGGCGCAAATCAGGGCGTCGCCGCGACGTCCACGTATCGTCTGCAAGAGGTTGAATCGGCAGCAGTGGAGGCCGGCATTTCACAACGGTTCGTTGCGCTCGCGCTCTCGGAACTTCCCGCAGACGCCGGCGCTCTTGCCCTCGCGACCGACGAAGGGTCTGCGCGCGAACGCGTCGGGCATGCATTGCTCGGGCCTCTCAAGCGTTCGATTTCTGTCTCACGGGTGATCCGCGCGCCGGCGCGGGAAGTGCTCAAGGCAATCGGCCGCACCTTTCAGGGCGAGCCCTTCCGCATGACGCTTCATGACCAGATCGGCACGCATCCGCTCGACGGCGGAATCATGGTTTTCAAGCTCTCCAAGATGGATATGTCGGGGCAGGTCCCGTACCCGTTCACGTGGCTGCATTACGGGCTCGGGGCGACCGAACTTCGAGCTACTCTCCGACCGCTCGACAACGACCGCGAATCCGCCGAGGTGACGCTGGTGGCCGACCTGCGACCTGGGTTGGGCGCCAACGTGTGGGGCTTCGCCGGCATGTCTCTGGGGGCAACGGCAACTTCCAGCAGTGTGGCCGGTTTTATCGCCGCGAAAGCGTTGGCACTGGCCGGCGCACTAGTCGCGGCACCTGTCGCCATAACGGCAGTCGCGGCCGGAGGGCTCGCCGTAAGCGCCTCGCGCGCGTTTTATCGGTGGGAAGGGCGGCGAGCGACGACGGAGCTGGAGGAGTTGCTGCGCGCGATCGAAGGGACGCTCCGGTCGCGCTCCATTTTCGACGAGGATGCGCCGGCGCGACTAAGCAGTGGCGATAGCTTCAGGTAAAGCCTCGCTAGCGACCTCGCCGAACCGGCTCGTCGTACACGCCAATCTCCGCGACATGCGGCGTGTCGTGACGCGCATCGAGCGTGAGTCGCAGGCGCTCTGATGTCACGCGCGGCACCTGGTGAATTTGGACGCGCGATGGCACCTCACCAGTCGCCAGCTCCACCCACTTTCCCCCCGACCAGCACTCGAAGCGATACCGAGCGATGCGGCTTTCCGTGTAGTCCTTAAATCGACCAACCGGTTCGACGAACACCAGCGTGTTGAACGCGCGCGCGCGGTCGAAGTGCAGCTCAATCCATCCGTTTTTCTTTCCCTGCGGGAGATAGAACGACGAACTGAATGATCCATCATTCGCTTGATCAGGGCCGACGGTATCGGGAGAGTCGCTCGCCGTGATGTGATGGCCTGTCGCGAGATTCGGCGTCGTGATGACAACATTTCGGGTGAGCGGCGAAGTTGGTCCGCCGTGACGCCACGCTTTGCCAATCTCTTCCAGTCGTTGCACAACGTTCGGTGCAAGTTTTCCTTCGCGCGTTGGTGGCGCGTTGAGAATCACGTTCACATGCAGCTTGTTCTCCGGCACCAACCATTGATCAACAACTTGCGCAACTGATTTCAGTGGTCGCGTCGCATCGGCTGCTTTCCAGAACCAGCCATCGGTGAGCGTGACTGTTGCAACAGCGGGTATCGCGCTTTCACCTGACACCATTTGTCCGGCGTTCTGCTCGAATCCCTTGATGTCGCTGTAGTAGAGTGCCGACGACGGATAGTTGCTCGCATTGAGGTCGGCAACGAGGCAATTTGGTTGCAGACGTTTTACCAAAGCGTAAATCTCGTGGAATGGTACTTCGTCGTAGGTGATGCGGCTCCATGGAGCGTCCCAGCCATCGCACATGAGCATGACAATGTCACCGTACTGCGTGAGCAATTCGGTGAGTTGCCGCTTGATGAGTTCAACCTTGGCACGCGTGACATTGAAATGCCGGATGTCATTGCGCAGATCGAGAATGGAAAAGTGAAACGCGACTTTGAGTCCTTCGCGACGAAACGAATCCACGTACGACCGCACGACATCGACACGACTGGCGGTGTGGCGTACACTCGCGACGGGCGTGGCCGTGGGCCAGAGACAGAAGCCATCATGGTGCTTCGGAGTAAGGCAACCCCACGTCATCCCCGCCGACTTGGCGACGCGCGCCCATTGGTCGGTGTCGAGTGCAGTGGGAGCAAACACTGTGGGCGCGTCATGTGGATCACCCCATTCGCGATCCTGAAATGTTGCGAGGTTGAAGTGGTTGAACATGCCGAAGCGGAGGTCAACAAACATCTGCTGCAGGTCGAGAAGTGGCTGGTCTTCGCGATACTGGTTCGGTGTATCATGCAGTGCGATTGTCGATGCAATGAGCGCCGGTGTTGTTGGCAGCGCGCCGAACGCAATGGCGCCCGCCGAGGCTTGCAGAAACTCTCTTCGCGTGGATTTGTGCATCGTCTATTGTGACATCAGCGACAGTGCTGCGCGAGCTATTCGGAGTCAATTGGGGTTGAGCACCCGTGGGGGCGGCAGGACAGTTGGGGTCAGAGCACCCGTAGGGGTCGGAGACCCTTGGGGTCAGAGTGTAACTTGACGCCATGACACTCAGAAGCCCGGTGATGCTGTGCCTGCTCGTCGCTGTTTCCGCGTGTCAAGACGCGGGCACGCGAGCACCCAAGGCCGCGCCACCGGAAGTTGGGCCGGGCCCAATCGCAGCGCTCGTTGCACCCGATTCATTCGCACTTGCGGCCGTGGCGCCGGCGTTGTTTCACGTCGTGTTTGTAACGAGCAAAGGCGAATTCGAAATTGCTGTCGACCGTTCGCTATCGCCCCACGGTGTTGACCGCCTGCACTATCTCGTTCAGAACGGTTTCTTTACCGGCGCACGCTTCTTTCGCGTGGTACGCGGGTTTGCTGCACAGTTCGGGCTGTCAGGAATTCCCGCTGTCGACAAGGCATTTGACGCGCGGCCAATCAAGGACGATCGCCGGAAGATCAGCAACACCAAAGGTACGTTGGTGTTTGCAGCACATGGGCCCAACACGCGTGCAACGCAACTGTTCATCAACACGGCGGACAATGGCCGACTGCTCGATGCTCAGGGATTTGCACCAATGGGCCGGGTGGTGCGTGGCATGGATGTGGTGGAGCAGTTGGAGTCGGGGTATGGCGAGACCTCCAATGTGCAGGGACGCATCATGACGCGGGGCAACGACTATCTGCGCATTGCATTTCCGGAACTGGATTCGATTGTGCGCGCCACGATGAAGTAGCCGAACCGGGGCCATCTGAACAGTGAAGCGGCACCTGCTGGCGTCGCCGCTTGCTATTATTTGGTCGGTTTTGGTTCCGACACGGGCGACACCGCTGCGTGCAGGCCAACCGGCAAGGTATTGTTTGCCGTCGGCGACTTTGGTGTTGGCGCACTGATCGGCGCACTCATTCCGTAGGATTGTCACATGGCGCGATTCGGTCTCAACTCACAAGCCAGAAACGTCTCCGCGCCGCGTGTGACGCGCGCAATATGCACCAGCATGGTTTGCGGACTGACGTTGCTGACTGCGTGCGCGACGGCCACATC
>JBDUAX010000300.1:0-5876 GCA_040004455.1 Gemmatimonadaceae bacterium | reverse complement strand
AGGCGCGGAGCGACTTCGGGGCGAGATCACTTCGCGCAGGCGCGGAGGAGGCCGAGTCGACGAGATGCTCGCGCAAATAAAAGTTCAATGCAACAAGCAAGTTTCATTTCTTTTTGGTGGATCGCGTACGACCAACGTTTGCGTTACGTGATGCTGTTCAATCAAAAAACCATCAACTCAAGACTCGCGCGGAGTTCAGAGTGTGCGTGGGGATGCCTCCGCGCCATCCACGATGGTTATCTCCCCTCCAACGTGCTCCGCGCCTCCGCGTGAACAATCCTTTTCAACGTTGGCATACCTCGCAACGGCGGACTACATGCTCTCGACCTTCATCCTCCACACATCGTTGACATACGAAAACACGGTCTCTCCATTAACCACAGTGGAATACTTCCCTCCCGTGATGTAAACGGCCCCCGAATCTGACCAGGCGGTAACACCTCCTCGCGGCGACCATGGTGCGCGGACCGGCTGCCAACGTTTGCCGTCGCTTGAGAACAACATTTCCGAAGTGAATTGCCCCGAACGATTTGCTCCGATCAGGAAAACTCGATCACGAAATACAATTGGTGCGTAACCGAACGGACGCTCCGGTGCAACTTCATTCGTCTCCTGCACCCAGTTCACGCCGTCGGCGCTCGACCACACGTCGTTGGCATCCGGTTTATCAATTAGGCTGCCACCAATGATGTACAATCGATCACGAAAGATGAAAGTTTTCGCACCATTACGCGGTGACCACGGCGCCCGGGCAACGGCGAGCGTCCAGTTCAATCCATCAGTTGATCTCCACACAGAGCTCTGCGATTCCTTGCCATCGTATCCTCCAACAATCCACATTGCTCCGCGAAAACTCGCCGTGCCGTAGAAGATCAATTTCGGCAACGTGCTCGAGCGACCAACCGTTGTCCATGTTTTATAATCGGTTGTTTTACGAACGGTGTTATCGAGTTCGTACTTCAAGTAGTTGCCCTTATGCGAACCAAACACATACGTCGCTCCGTCGTGTTTTAAATACGGCAGGTACGCAGCATTGGTACCGCTAAACGGCAACGCACTCTTCGTCCATGTTGTGCCATCCGTAGATGTCCACGTGCCTTCCGGATGCAGTGCGACAAACTTTCCATCCGATGCAACGTGCACGGGAAAGTTGTAGCCCGTTGGAAATGCCGCCTGCCCGGTAAGACGGTCCCAATGAAATGGTGAACGTACATTTGGAATCGCCGCTAATGGAATTGCACCCACCAACGCGAGCGAGACCGACAACCGGATATTTCGACTCATTGCTTTCTCCATGTACGGCGTGGTGATATCGTCAGCTGTGATCGTGTTGCGACCTCCATCACGAAGTGTTCGATGCCGCGCCAAACATTTTTGTTTACGGGAATAAAAAGGCAACCTCAGCCGTCTGCCTCACCGACATTGGGTTTCGCTTCGCTTTTGGGCGGTTCGCGTTGCAGTAGAGCTCGTTGCGAATCACACCGAATCGGGACAGGAAAGGTGAGGGCAATCACCATAAAGCCCGCGGTTGTCATTTTCCCCACTCTCCGTTGTCAAAAGCGTCAACTGCCTTCTGGCATTCTCGGCAGTGATCTTTTGCGCAATTCAGCGAAGGAGCCACAAAAACCAAGCGGCAAACTTTCACCTTTTTTTGGAGCACTGAGCGATGAAGCGATATGTGATCGAACGGGAAATTCCAGGCGTTGGCAATTTGACAAGCGAACAGCTGAAGGGCGCAGCCGCCACGTCAAATGCCGCGCTGGACAAGTTGGCGGGCAAGGTTCAATGGGTGCACTCGTATGCGGTTGAGGACAAGACGTTCTGCATTTACCTCGCGGACAATGAAGAGGCAGTGCAGGAGCATGCTCGCTTGAGCGGATTTCCGGCGAACAAAGTTACGGAAGTACGCACGATTTTCGGCCCGATGACGGCTCATTCCTGATGCATTGAAGTGGCGGTGCCGTTGGCGACGATGCCGGCGGCACCAAACAATCTGACACTCTCGAATAACCGTTATGGCAACCAGTATCAGCATTACGAAGACAGCGCGAAGCAGCGCCAACCATTTGTCCCTTACAACGCGAGAAAATGAAGTACTCGATGTAACTGTGGTGTTGCTCGATGGCGGCTATGCATCGACCGCAATTGGCCCCATCGAAATCTTTCACTCGGCGGGCGCACTCTGGAATTCATTGCAGGGAGCTGCTGCAGCACCGCGCTTTCGCGTGCGCTGCGCAACGATCGACGGCCGGAGCATATCGAGTGTCTGCTCGCTCATGCTCACCCCCGAGTTTTCAATTGACGACATCACGCATACCGACATCATCATATTGGCGGCGTCGTCGTTGGAGCTGCAGGAACGCATTGCATTCAACACACCTCTTTTAACGTGGTTGCGTGAGTGGCACGAGAAGGGCGCGTACATCGCCGGTGTTTGTTCGAGCGCACTGTATCTGGCGGAAGCCGGATTGCTGGACGGAAAAGAAGCGACCACTCATTGGGCGCTGGCCGAAGAAATGATCGAACGCTATCCGGCGGTGAACTGGAAACCGGAGCAGTTTGTCACCGAAGACGATCGCTTGCTGTGTAGCGGCGGCGTGTACGCATCATTCGACATCAGTTTGTATTTGGTTGAGAAATTCTGCGGTCACGAAGTCGCCTTGCAATGCGCGAAATCGCTGTTAATCAGTATGCCGCGCAGCAAACAATCGGGTTATTCCGCAACGCCTATGTCGCGTCCGCATTCCGACGACAAGATTCGCGACACGGAAGAATTTCTTCGACAGCATTTCGCGAGCGACGTGCCAATAGAAATGCTGGCCGAACGCGTGGGTATGGGTCAGCGCAATTTCATTCGACGTTTCAAAGCTGCAACAGGGCGATTGCCGGGTGGATACGTGCAAACACTACGTATTGCATCGGCCAAGGAAATGCTCGAACGTGGCGCGGATTCGATTCAGCAAGTCTGCATACGCAATGGATACGAAGACATCGCGTTTTTCCGGACTTTGTTCAAACGTCATACGGGAATGACGCCAGCAGAGTATCGCAGCCGATTTGCTGCAATGAGTTTGAATCGTGGTGAGCTGGTGCCCGGGCGTTCGGTGGCGTAGCCACTGAAAGAGAATTGCGTGCGCGCTAAAACGCGTGCGCAATTCCGACGCCAAGGTTGATGTACAGGTTGCCGAGTACGCCGCGTACCATCCATTGCCGGTCGGTGTGTTGGCCGAAATAGGCGGTGAATGTGCCAACCGGAATAGCGCGACTGTCGAATATCGCAACACCTGCTCCCGCGTAACCAACGGTACCCGGCACTCGCACCGCGACGTCACTCACAGCGCTCCAATGCGAGTGATACCGAGGACAGGCGGCGTTTCCGCTGTAGGAAGGGTTGTTCTCGTTGCATTGCACGAGCGTTCCCTGACCATTCACAACTTGCGATTCGTTCCGATCATTGGTGAAAATCAGATTGAGCGGCGCGAGAGTGAATGCGAAGTAACGCGACTTCGCAACAAAGGTTGGACTGAACAGCACGCCGGTTACTCCGCCGCTGGTGCCTCCAATTCCCGCGCTCACGCCGCCAATTATTTCGCGCGATTCGTTGGAGATTTGCCGGGCGTGGAGTGGGCTCGCCATTGCTGCGTTCAGCACGAACAACAATGCCACAAACAATGCAGGGGCGGGGGCTGCGGGGGCTGCGGGGGCTGCGGGGGCTGCGGGGGAGCGGGCGGCGAGTGCCGCTTTGAGTTTCAATTGCATTTTGTAATCGCTGCGAAAGAGTGAATAGGTGTTGGCGGGAGGTCGTAAACAACACGTCCCGCGAAATACTCTCGCGGGACGTGAATGTTCATCGATTCATGTACGACGGGTTAGCCCAGTTTCGGGCGTTCCTTGAGCCAATCGGTGTTCACCTGATACTTGTGCGCGACTGACAGCACGATGTCGTCGAGATACAAGTTGCCGGCGATTTGTCCGCAGAGGGGTTGCGGGTTGAGCGCTGGCGGCGGTGTCGCCGGTGCAACCGGAGCTGCGGCTGGATCTCCGCCGCGCCCACCGCCGCCGCCTCCACGTCCATTCGCGCGCACGCCGAAGCCCATTTGCACGACGGCTACCGGATGTCCCGTTTGCGCGTGAATGCCCGTATCGGCCGCGCCAACGTACACATCAATGTCCTTCAGATAGTCCTGCCAGGCCGTGATCAGAATCTGACGGCGACGCTGTGAGTTGATGAATTCGAACGCGGTTGGAGCACGACCGGGAACCCAGCGATTGAGTTGTCCGCTGGTTGGGCCTGAGCCCGTGCTGGCCGCGGCACCACCGCCACCGCCACCGCCACCACCGCCGCCGCCCGGAGGCGCGCCGGCCGCAAGTCCGCCGCGACCCGCCGTGTCTCCTGGTGCTGTTGGTGCCCCGCCACCGCCACCGCCGCCACCGCCACCGCCGCGGCCACCGCCACGACCGTACGTGGTCATGATGGTCGCCATGTCCATGTTCAATTCCTTGGCCTTCATCTGCACGTAGCTGTCGAACGCGGCGGCCGACTCCACGTCAATGCCACCCTGACTGCCGGCGACGGTTGGCGGGTCGGCCATGTCGACCGGCCTGGCGCCAAGCGCCTTCAGTTTGTCGAGGAAGACCGGGAAGACGGTGTCGGTGCTGTTCGCGTTTTGCTTGCGCACGCCGAAGCGGACTTTGGCAAAATCAATGTTTGAGTTGAAGTGAAATGGCATGGTGATCGTGCCCGGATCCTTCACATCGGAGCCATGAATAACGTTGAACACCATCGCAGCATCTTCGGCCGTACGGGTCAACGGTCCGACACGATCTTGAGACCATGCGAGCACCATACCGCCATAACGACTCACTCGACCAAAAGTCGGGCGAAGTGCTGTGATACCGCAGGCTGCGGCCGGGCTGACAATTGAGCCCGAGGTCTCCGTGCCGATGCCGAACGCCACGCATCCGCCGCCTGTTGCCGAAGCCGGGCCGGCCGACGAGCCGCTCGAGCTTTGCGTGAGATTCCATGGGTTCTTCGTGCCGCCGCGGAACCAGTTACCACCCTGAGCGAACTGGCCCGTTGAAAGCTTGGCGATGAGTACTGCGCCGGCGTTGGACAGGCGTACGACGACCTCGGAGTCTTCGTCGATGACGCGGTTCTCAAAGTCGGCGGCGCCCCAGGTGGTGGGTGTGCCTTTCACGGCGAACAGATCTTTGACTCCCCACGGAATGCCGTGTAGCGGTCCGCGATATTTTCCGGCCTTGAGTTCCGCATCCATGGCCGCAGCGTTCGCGAGTGCGCGATCCTCGAGAATCGTGACGGCGCACATCAGCTGCGGGTTGAGCGCTTTGAGGCGATCGAGGTAGATCTTCGTGATGCGCATCGACGTGAGCTTGCCTGCTTTGATGGCGGCTGCCAAACGATGCGCTGGAAGGAATGCTATTTCTTCGTCGGTGGATGGGAGCGCACCAACGAACGGAGCCAGCACGAATGATCCTGGAACTGCCGCGGGGCCCCACGAAAACGCTTGCCGCTTGAACGCGGCCATTCCCTTTTCCGCGTAGGTTTTTTCCAGCAGCGCGCCTGTTCCGCCCGGGTACGGTTGGAAGGTCCACGACACGGCTTCCATGTTGTCGAGCGGTACTGGTGGCGTTTGTGTCTGCTGGCCAAACCCGCCGCCACCACCTCCGCCACCGCCGCGCCCCTGCGCGATTGCGCGTGCGCCAAAGCCAAACGTGGTCGCTGCCGCGGCGGCCATGGACATGAACACGAATTTGCGTCGATCGAGGTCGCTGGCGAATGACATCTCGCCGGCCATCTGCTCGGTCTCTTTCTGTGCCTCGTCGAGCAGGTCGAACTCGTCATACAGCGGCATGAA
>JBDUAX010000681.1:0-1775 GCA_040004455.1 Gemmatimonadaceae bacterium | reverse complement strand
CGGTGAAGGTTGGTCCAAAACCTATCAAGCGCTTTACGTGGGAAGAATTTAATGCGCTCCCGCGAACCGCCATAACGCGCGACATCCATTGTGTCACGACTTGGACCAAGCTTGATACGAAATGGGAAGGGGTGCTCGTTGATGACATTCTCAAGGCCGCCGATTTGGCGCCCCCGACTCCGTACGCGCTCGCTCACACTGTCGATCACTATTCAACCAATGTGCCCGTCGCCGACTTGATTGGCGGAAAGGCGATGGTTGCGCTCACGTATGATGGGCAACCACTGGAAGCCGATCACGGTGGCCCGGCGCGTTTGTTGGTGCCGCATTTGTATTTCTGGAAATCGGCCAAGTGGGTGAATGGTTTGCAGTTCACCGAAAAAGACACCGCCGGATTCTGGGAGTTGCGCGGCTATCACATGTACGGCGATCCGTGGCGTCAGCAGCGTTTCACCGATGACTGACGCGAGTGCAAACGCCACGACAAACGCCACGACAAACGCGAAGGCCAACACCAACGCAACCCCCGAGTTCTCGCACAACGAATGGCAGGAAGCGACGATTGAATCGATTGTGGTGCAAACACCAACGGTCAAATCGTTTCTGTTGCGCCCCAAACATTGGCCGCATTTCATCGCCGGACAGCACATCGACGTGCGTTTAACGGCGCCTGATGGTTACGAAGCGCACCGCAGCTACTCGATCAGCTCATCTCCCGACACTGTTGGCACAATTGAACTTGCAATTGAGCGGCTGACCGATGGAGAAGTCTCTCCATACTTCCACGATGTTGCGATTGTCGGTGATACCGTCGACGTGCGTGGTCCATTTACAGAACATTTCATTTGGCGCGAAAATCACGACGGGCAAACACTGTTGGTGGGTGGTGGCTCCGGCATCGCTCCCCTCGTGAGCATGTTGCGTCACCGAGCGACGATTGCCAAAGCACCGGCAATGTCGATTGTCTATTCAGCGCGTTCGTGGTCCGATGTCATTTTCCGCGACGAGCTGTTGTCGCATGAAAAACAACAATCGGGGCTTAAGATGTTCTTCGTGCTGACCCGTGACGCGACTGCTGGCGCGGTAGTGCGGAACGCGGACTTCAATCGGCGCGTTGACAATGAGATATTGACTTCAATACTCGGCGCAATCGGATACAAGCCGGACACGTGTTTTGTTTGTGGCAACAACAATTTCGTTGGAACCGTGGCCGATGTGCTCGTGGCAATGAAAATTCCGGCCGAATCGATTAAGACGGAGCGATACGGAGAGTAAGTCGCGGTGCGATTCGAACACACTGCAAAAGCGAAACGCGGATTTACGCGGACGACTGCACGGATCACACGGATTGTTTCGAGCTCGTTGGGAATTCTTCGCGGTGAGTTGAGATCGCAAACTTCTTCCTGCGAGACGCGGATCTTGCGGATCCGGCGAATCAAACGGATTTGCATCGAAACGAATTCGATGCTCCGAATGCAGCGGTTTTTCTTAATAACAGCACTCCAAAATTCGAATCCTGCGCAATTCAAAATCAAGAAAAATGAAAACTCAAACCTGTGCGCCAGCGTTACTCGCGCGCCGCGTACAATCCGATTAATCCGCCGGTTTCCGCGTAAATCCGCGTTTCGCTGTTGCAGTTCCCGCGTCACAGCGGCCTCATTCCTGCCCCTGAAAAATCCGCGTCTGCTGTCGATCCGCGTTTCAATACAGTTGCCGCGCGCCACGGTGCCCGCATTCGCCGATGCGGGCACCTCGCACAAATGACGCCTACAACC
>JBDUAX010000680.1:0-1775 GCA_040004455.1 Gemmatimonadaceae bacterium | reverse complement strand
GAGTTGGATTAACGACAGCGAGCCCACGCGTTGCAATTTTGTCGATGCAAACAAGCCACTGAAATTCGGGACGTTGAATATGCGTAGCTCGCCTCCCACTTCCTTCAGCAGTCGCAGTTCATGAAAATCGCTTGATGTTACACTGGCCGAATTGAATGTGAGACTGCCCGTAATTTTTGAGACGTTGCTGAGTGATGCCAGTCCAGTCTGCGTCACGACGTTGACGTCGCCGTTGATTGTCGTGCCGAATTCGCGCAGCACGGTGTCGTGTACGCAAATTTCGTCGAGACGATACCCGAGGCTCGGATGATTGCAGACAGTGACGTCGATAAGAAGCGAATCATTTCCGGTTGGTATCACATTCCCGGACAGGTGGCCAAGATTGTCCGTTTGTGCGATTTGTGTACCGTCGGTCGTGGTACCATTCACATTTAGCGTAACCTTGAACACGCCGTTCTCAATTTGCGGGCTCGCACCGTACTGCAAGCCGTAGGTCAGGTCGAGTTGCGCGGCAGCACCAGCGTTGGGACTGGCGGGAAAGTTCAGTTGCGTGTTGAATATTTTGGGGCAGATTGATGCCGTCACTGACGCGAAATCGAGCCCGTTTGCCGGGGTGTCGAGACCGAGCGCGTGCGCATCCGTCTCAAGCTGCATGACCGCTTGCGCGTCATCCAACGTACGAGCGCCGGAATTTTTGCACTGTGTGATGTGATCGGCAATTGCCTGTTTGATCACCCCTCGCGCGAGGCCGTCACCGCGCGCACGCTCGGGGGCGAGCGCTTGCACGAGCGCTCCGGAGACTTTCAGGAATTTATCGACAGTCTGTACGATGTTTACCCATCCCTCGTAGTTCACTGCTGCTTGAGTTCGCGTATCTGTTGTTGCCGCAGCACCCAACTCGATCTCGTTGACGGTGAGGTACCATGAGCGAAATATTGGGATGTAGGTGGCGAGCGATGTATCGACGACCTGAGCGGCGTAGAGCTGGTTAAGGAACGACGCAAACGAAGCAGTTGTGTTGGCAATCAGCGGCGCAGCTGGCACCGAACCCGGCACAAACTGTCCGAACCCCGCCATACTGAAATGCGACACATCAAGAATCAGTGTGTCTCCCCTTTGTGTCGCGGGCGCAAACGCGACAATTGCTCCCGTGTCGTTCGCTACGAATCCATAAATCTTTTTTCCGGGCGTCACTGTTGTATGCAACACAACCTTGAGCGTTGACGCGTGCGGAAACTCCAGGCCGGTTGGTCCAAGTTGTACGCCCGCAATGAATTCCCCTCCCGCAGGCAACCGTCGCAGTGCGGTGGCAGGCGTCATGATGATGGCTGTCTTCTTGACAAGTGAACCAGCAGGTACAGTGAACTGAATGGTCGCCGTACCCGACGTCGTTGCGACGCTCGTACTCAACACACCACCGGTCACGCCGATCGTTGCGCCCGCAGATTTTGCGACATCGAGTGCAACACGCGGCAATGCATTCACATTGATCATGGCCGAGCCACTCCTGCCGTCCACCGCTGCCGATATCGTCGCGCTCCCGCCCGAAACGGCGGTCACTGTGCCTGCCGTCGAAACCGTCGCGACGGCAATTGCACTTGAGGACCAACTCACCGTCTTCCCGCTCATGATCGCGCCAAACTGATCCTTCACGGTTGCAGCAAGCCTGACGGTATCGTTTTCCGCAATCGTCGCACTGGGCGGCGAGATCTCTACCGTAGTTACGACCGGCGTCGGTGGAATTATCGGTTCCGTAGTCTTCGGCGTCTCCGTTG
>JBDUAX010000299.1:0-5886 GCA_040004455.1 Gemmatimonadaceae bacterium | reverse complement strand
GTAGAAACGCGCAGTCTGGCTATCGGTCGACCCAAATGGATCGAGCCACACGGCATCGGGCTGCGACGTCACGGGAATTTCCAGCGTCTGCGAATCCTTTGACGGATCCCCGCGCACAATAACCCAGCCTTTCGCGGTTCTGACACCAACGGGCATCGGATGACGGTATGATCCGGTTTTATTCAACTGAACACGAACCGTCCAACCGTTCGCTGTCTTTTGGACGCTTTGTGACCGCAACGCGTAATCAATTACTCCGATTCCGTTCAGCCATTGGTCGAAAAACCAGTCCAGCTTCTTCTTCGACACACGTTCCGCCGACCCCTGCATGGCCCAGCGATCCACATGCTTAAGCGCCCAGCGTGAGTAATAGTCTCGCAAGAATGCGCGGAACGTCGAATCACCCAACACGTCGTGCAGTGCCTGATACATGTACTGAGCACGCGTATAGGCGGAACTGTTGTAGACGGTAAAATTCGCGAACAAATCAGCACGTGTTGCAATGGGTTCGGCCGTGCCACTCTGCACCAGTCGGTCTAATCGAACCGCGGCAGTATCGAGACGAGTGCGCGCGTTCTGCAATGCGGTGTCGCCAAAAAATAACGGATCCTTCGGATTAATCGCCGCCAATTTCGCGGACAACGCCACGCGCACATTGCCACCCTGCCACG
Organism: Gemmatimonadaceae bacterium; assembly: GCA_040004455.1. Classification (GTDB taxonomy): domain Bacteria; phylum Gemmatimonadota; class Gemmatimonadetes; order Gemmatimonadales; family Gemmatimonadaceae; genus Gemmatimonas. The sequence goes on along the minus strand of JBDUAX010000299.1, from coordinate 5,215 downwards.
CCGTTTGATACGAAGTCAGCCCCTCATCCATCCACCCTGATTGCCATTCGTTGTTGCCAAGAATGCCGAAGGTGAAAATGTGTCCACCTTCATGCAATGTCAGACCAAGTGAAGCCGATCCGTTTTCCATCATCATCGGAAATTCTGTTCCGCCACTGTCCTGGCGTTTGAGAATTGTCATCTGCGGATACGCATACGGTCCGTAAATCGACTCCAGCCACTTGAGCGCACCGAGACCGTAGCCAACGGACTTGCCGTCGCTCCACTGCGTGAGCGAACTGTTCACGCACGTGTCGATTTTTTTCTGTGCCGGAACGGTATCGGCCGGCTGCGATGCGACGAATCGCTGGCAATCATCCTTCGCATCAATGCGATACAGCACATGCACTGGTACCGTTGCCCAAACTGGATAGTGCAGTCCCGCCACCGGCGTATCGCGCACATACTCAGCGCTCTCATAGCGGAATCCGGGCGACACGCTCCACGCAAATTCGTGCACGTTGCGGGCGTAGAAGCGCACCGCACGTGCGCCGCTCGGAATTGCAACCGTTTGTGGTGGAGGAACATCGAGATACGCTTCAGCGGCAGTTCGCGGAATTCTGTTTCCCGGCGCTGCAACTCGCGCCCAACCGGGATCGCCGCTTACGGGAACGCCGGTCGCGCCGACTATTTGATCATTCGGCAACAACAGCGTGACATCGAACGTTCCGTACTCGCCGTAAAATTCACCCGCCGGCACCAGCGCATTCGGATGCCATCCCTGTCGGTCATATACGGCGACTTTCGGATACCACTGCGAAAAATCATAACTGCGAACGCGCCGCCCTTGTCTGCGCGCTGTTGTTGACGGACGCGCGTCCCACGCGAATTCCACCGTCAATGAATCACCGGACGCAAGCGGCCGAGCCAGGGCAAGTCGCACCACCGTGCTGTCGGGAGACAATGGATATTCAGGCGTAACCGCAACGCCATTGATCTTTGGCGGGGACGTAAAGCGTTCGTACGCGAAATCGGGATCGTTCAATTTCTGAAAACGCACGCGTCCTTCGCGCGCGTCAACCGCGCTCCAACGCGATCCTGGGCGAAACGCATTCAGATGTTGATGCACCCACAACTCGCGCAACACATCGGGACTCTTGTTGACGTACTTGAGCGTGCCGGCGCCATGAATGCCAAACATGCGCTCATCGAGCGTCGCAGTCAGTCGGTAATCAGCGCGCTGCTGCCAATACCCAATGGTGTCATGGCCCGGTGGCGTCGTACTCGGCTGCGTCGGCCAGCGCGGTGCGTTGGGACCTTGATTCGGCAACGTCACTTGAGCAAACGTGGCGCGCGCGCTGGTGACCGATACCACACAAGCCACCGCAGTCGCGAGCAGTGATGCTCGAACAACAACGATGGCTTGTGATTGCAATGAATTTTTGTGCAGTGACTTCATAGAAGCTCCCCGAGAGATCAAGGGCTCTCTTCCCTCATCACCTGTTACGCGTTCGAATAACTCGGCTTCGCGACCATACGACGTCGCAGCAGACTGAGTTTGCGGCGCACCGAACCGTCCATCACCGTGTCGCCAACGCGCACAATGATGCCACCGAGAATTGCGGGATCGACCACTACCTGCGGCACAACTTTTTTGCCGAGGTTTTTCGTGAGCTGCGCAGAAATTGATTCACGCTCAGCGTCGCTCAATTCGCGCGAAACCGTAACTCGGGCAAACACACGATTCTCGTCCTTATCCAACATCGTCGTGTATTCAGCCGAGATTTCAGCGATCATGTTTTGACGACGGTTGCGCACCAGTTGTTGCAGGAAGCGCAGAAACAGATACGGCACCTTGTCGTTCAACGCTTTCGCGAGAATCTCAATTTTTTTGGATACAGCAACTCGCGGCGACTCCAGAAACAAGCGCAGCGTTTTGTCTGCATTAATTGCCGACGCCAGCTGCGCGAGTGTGGCTCCCCACCCCGCCGTGTCTTCGGCCTTGCGGGCCAAAATGAGCAGCGTTTCCGCGTAGTTACGCGAAATGGTGGAGCTCTGCATCGGGTTTCCTTCCGGGCCGTCCATCAGCTTTTCGCGGTTGTGTTGAGCGATGCGAGAAAGCCTTCAACGATTTGACGATTGCTCTCAGAGTCGAGATTCTTGTCAATGACCTTCGAGGCGCCTGCGATTGCCAATTCGACGGCTTCGACACGCATCTCGGCAATGGCCGCAACCTTTTCGCTTTCAATGGAGCGACGTGCAGACTCGAGCATCTCGCTTTGCTGCGCCTTGGTTTGTTCCAACAAATCAGCACGAACCTTTTCTGCGGTTTGACGGCTGTCGGCGATGATTTTTTGCGCTTCAACCTTTGCGGTTTCGAGGCTGGCCAGCTGCGTCGCCAAATGCGTCGCGGCAACTTCGCGATCGCGCTTTGCGCCTTCAACCGCTTCTTCGAGCGCCTTTTCGCGCGCTTCAACCATCGAGAAGAGTGGCTTGTACGCAAATTTCAGCAATACGAAAAACAGCACCAGGAAAATCAGCACAGTCCAAACCATGAGGCCGACGTTCGGCTCAAGCAGGTTCACGGGACCGTGCGCTTCTTCCTGCGCAAATATTTGTGATGGAACGAATGCGAGCAGCGCACTTGCGACGGCTGTTACTCGAAGCGCAGCGGTGCGCGTTAATTGAACGCCTGTTGCAGATGAGGACATGAGAAATCCTGAAAGTGAGGAAGTTCGGAGACGCCCCGGCGCCTCGCGAACGACCGAATTACTGCGATTGTCGAAAAGCACACTGCGTTACTCGCCCCAAAATCGCGCGCGCCACTTAGAGCGTGATTTTGCTCTGCAGCTGGAAACCGATAACGATTCCGAACAGTGCGGCACCTTCAACGAGTGCGGAGAAGATGAGCGCCTGAATACCAATACGGCCCGCCATTTCCGGCTGACGCGCCATGCCTTCCATCGCGCGGCCGGCAACCATGCCGATGCCGATGCCCGCGCCGATCACCGACAAACCGGCGGCAAGTCCTGCGCCAACGCCCATCAAGCCACGTGGGTTTTCCATCGTGGCGCTCTGCAGAAGTCCGAGAACTTCGATCATGAAAAAACTCCGAATGCAAACTGTTTACCTGCTTTGAACTTCTCGCGGACGCGGCATCGCATAGCGACGCCTCCACGTGCCCATCAACGAATTCCGGGGAATTCAACGGGCCTCGCCAGTTCACCCAAGAACCAGCTACTTCACCACTCGGCAGAAGTAATCCGAATGGGTACCGCGACTACAGCTGTCAGTGATGCGCAACGCGCATCTGTCCTATAAACACGCTGGCCAGCAGCGTGAAAATGAACGCCTGCAAAAACGCGACGAACAGTTCGAGTCCGCTAATTGCAACGGCCATGAGAAATGGCGCAGGAAACGCAATCCAGCTGCCGAACGAAAAGATCAGTCCGATAATCGCGAGCAACACAATGTGACCAGCGGTCATGTTAGCGAACAAACGAATGGCCAACGCAAACGGCTTCGTGAGCTTGCCGAGTATTTCAACAGGGCTCATGATGAACAGCATCGGAACGCGAACCGCCATCGGCAGTTCCTTGTTCCAGTAAAACAAAGTGCCAAGGTAGCTGGCGCCGAGTGTAAAGATGCCGGTCAGTTCAACGACAATGAACGTGACAATCGCAAGCGTTGCGGTAACTGAGATATTCCCCGTTGCTGTCGAACCGTAGGGCACGAGTCCCCACAGGTTACAAAACAACACGAAGAAGAAAAGCGTTAGCGGAAACGCGACAAACTTCTCGCCGTGTGCGCCGACGTTTGGCAGAATGACTTCGTTGCGCAATCCAAGTGCCAGTGCTTCAATGGCTGCTGCAATTCCCTTCGGTCGCCCGATCATCTGATGTCCAGCTGTGCTCGACATTGCGGCGCCAACCAGCAGCACGATCGCACAGAATGCGGCGAGCAACATGAAGAACACATGCTTCGTGATCGACAAATCAACCGACACGCCCCCAATTTCAACGGGCTTGAAGCGCGGAAGCTCCCATTCGGTGTGATACGGATATTTCCAGTACGGCACTTCGAGCGAGTGCGAGTCGGTGATGTGTGGCGTGATGTAGTCGACCGGCCCTTTTTCTTGCGACGCGTGAGCCTGTTCAGCCTGAACTGGGGCCGGCGCGGCAATCGCTGGGGCCGATGCAACCAGCGCAGGCGCAGCAGACGCGGTTGCAACGGGGGCCGTAGCGGGCTCCCCTTGTGCGCGAGCAGCGGTGGCCGAGAGTGGCAATACGAACAGTGCGGCGCAGAGAAGCGGGCGAATAATCCCGGGCATGCGTATCAGTTGTTCAGGAAGAACGGCTCGATGAGCGTCGAGACGAAAAAGAAAGTCGCCAGCGAAATCAGCGCTGGAGATTGGGGCAACGACAGCGCTTTGATACCAAGAAACCCCCACACACCGACCGTGGCGAAGCGCAACAGCATGCCCAGACCCCAGCCGGCCATCAAATTCTGTTGTGCGACCAGTTTGCAAATGGAAAACGTCACCAGCTGCACGAAGAACGCGATCCAGGCACTGACCTGCACTGCGTGGCTGGCGGCGGCGTCAGTCCAGACAAACGCGGTCATGCAATAGGCCAGCACTGCAATCAGCACACCCTGCGCGAGAGTGAATCGCGCGATAGCGGTGCCAATGTTTTTCGAAGGGGTGACGGGCGCGGCAGACGTCATTTGGGTGACCGTGGGGCCATCAGGCGCTTGTAGCTCAGATAAAATGTGCCGCCTCCCCCAAAGAAGACACCAATCATGAGAAAGACTGGCGCGCTGTTGAATTTCTGATCGAGCCACTGCCCGGCGTAACCAAAGGCGATTAGCGCCACGGCAAACCCGAAACCCAGTGTCGCCACGCCGGCCACATTGGGTTCGGAATCGGGCGTTTTTGGTGTGTTGTCGGGGCTCTCCATCCGACGCGCAATTTAGAGCTTGTGAAATTTTTCGCAAGCGAATGAAAATGGACAAACCGAACAGTTACCGACAGTCGCGCAAAGTAACGGAAGCGTAATCCCCACCGTCACTTAGCTCACAAATGTTTGCTTGACAGACCGAGGGGCCGTTGATAACGTATGACTCAGAGAAATTGTGATGAACAGTTTCTCAAGTCGTTGTCGATACTAGGGTAGCAACGCCGCGTTCATGTTGTTTCACGATTCCCGAACCACCCCAGGCCACTGATGCTCACACG
>JBDUAX010000298.1:0-5901 GCA_040004455.1 Gemmatimonadaceae bacterium | reverse complement strand
CGATATTGGTGAAATGCAGCTATGGAAAAATGTTGGTGCAAAAGGAGAGATGAAATTCGAACGTGATACAACGTTCAAGCTCAAGAGTTATCCCGACGCGATGCCGGCCGTGGGTGATCTGTTCGGAAATGGCAATCTCAACATTTTTGTCGGGACCTTGGGTGGCGGTATTCGGTGGTTTGAGCCCATTGCGAGCAATCGCTAGCACGAATTGGTGATCGCCCGCGCATTACGATGACGGCGATCTTGGGATAATTACGGCGTCGACGGGTATGACTCCTTTGGTTACTGTCCCGTAGTCCTCAAGCAGACCCATTCGGAGTTCCAGACATCATGCGCACAACATTTGCGATTGTCGCAAGCAGTTTGATGGCAGTTACCAGCATCTCCGCCCAGTCGGCCGAAACTGCCAACGCTGTGCAGAAGTCCGTCTCGGGCACGTGGACTGGCACTTACGGAACGCCAGGTGGCCCGCGTCCGCTCAATCTCATTTTTAAAGTTGACGGCATGAAGATTACGGGAACGGTCAAGCGTGAAACGGGTGATCTTCCAATTGTCGGCCAAGTGAAAGGGGACAGCGTGGTTTTCGCGTACACGGTCACCTACAACGAACATCCTCTCGAAATGGGGTTCGTAGCCAAGGTGACCGGTGATGTGATGAAGGGTGTTGTTGACTTCGCCGGACAGGGACAGGACGTGTTCGAGGCCAGGCGCGCGTCGGCGCCGCCCAAGTAGTATGCTGGGTTGCCCCTCCGATGGGGCAACGCGAAATTGAGTGAGTGCGTTGAGTTGCAGCGGCATTCATTGCGCTGCCAGCCCAGCATCCAGGCAGTGCAGGCTCTCCACCTCAGCATTCCCCCCAATTGACCGACGCTACCGCGCCAGCGGCCCGAACAAGCACGCCGCCGGCCCCTGCCGTGAACGGGGCTTCCGTTACGGGATCTGCGATCGGGGAATCCAACGGTGGATCGCCGGTAACCAAGGCGACAACTACGCGCCGGTACGATCGGTCGATAGTTGAAGGGCCTCTTACGAGCGCTGTTTGGAAACTTGCGCTGCCGTCGATGCTCACCAACATCATTGGCGGGCTACAGGGCATTGTCGATCACATCATGGTTGGACACTACGTTGGCTTTAATGGCAACGCGGCCATTGGTGTATCGTGGCAGATTTTTCTCGTCGTCATTGTATTCATATCGTCGGTGTTCAGCGGAATGGGCGTGCTGATTGCTCGTTTTGTCGGTGCGGGTGAAGCAGATAAAGTAGATCGCGTGGTATTTCAGGCGTTTCTCACGGCGATTGGGATGTCGCTGTTCATTCTGGCGCCAATCGGATATTTCTCCGCGCCGTATCTGCTCGATTTTGTGAATGCAGCTCCAGCCGTGAAAGCGGAAGCGTTGCCGTTTTTGCGAATCATGTTCGTGTGCAGCAGCGGAACGCTTGTGTATTTCATGCTGGGCGGTGCGTTGCGGTCGGCGGGTGATGCACGCACCCCGATGATCATTGGTATCACAATGACCGCGCTCAACATCGCGCTCAACGTGGTGCTCATCAAAGGACTCGGCCCCGTACCAGCGTTCGGGACATCGGGCGCGGCGATGGGAACGTCCATCGCATCTTTCACCGTTGCGTTGTACGCGCTGTACAAGTTGTGGAGCGGCGGTTGGGTGGTGCGCTTTCCGCGCGGCGTTGGCTACAAACCCGATTGGACAATTATCCGATCGCTATTTCGCTTTGGATTGCCAACGGGAATTCAAGGAATCGCGATGAACATTGGCGGTGTGTTGATGTTGTCGTTTATCGGTTCACTCGCGCAGAGTGCTGCAGCGCAGGCCGCGTTCGCCGTTTCGTATTCGCAATTGTTTTCCTTTGTCACGTGGACGTCGGTCGGATTAATGGGTGCGGCTGCAGCCGTCGCCGGACAGAATTTGGGCGCTGGTCGGCCGGACCGCGCGAACGAAGCCGTGCATGTTGCAGCGCGAATCGGGTTCGCCGGGGCAGCATTCATTGGACTTTTTCTGTTCTTCTTCCCGAGTCAGTTGTTGGGAGTGTTCGGGTTGAAGGAACTCGCCGTCGTGCAAATTGGAACGCAATTGTTGCGCGTGCTGAGCGTGTCGGGAATGTTCATCGCAGTCGCGTTGACATACACCGGTGGCCTGCAGGGAACGGGAGATACGAAGAGCCCGCTCTACATCTCGATCATCTCACAGGTTGTGATTCCGCTCAGCATCTGCGCGATTTTGAAAGCCACGAGCGTGCTCGACCCCATCGATATCTGGTTCGCAATTCTGGCCGGCCATATGACGCGCTGCGCACTGAGCGTGTGGCGCTTTAATCAGGGTAAGTGGCGGAACATCGCCGTCGATATCGGGCGTAAATAATCGACAGGATTTTTCTGCAGTCTGTCGAATTCGAGCAATCTCGTTCGACGTCATTGCAGAGGTACATTTCACGCGAGTCACGATGACCGCGGAATTGTTCTCCCGAACTCACACGGAGATACGACAATGCGTTTCATGGTCCTGGTCAAAGCAGACAAGAGCTCGGAGGCTGGCGTGCTGCCATCGGAAGCAATGCTCATCAAAATGGGCAAGTTCAACGAAGAACTGGTGAAAGACGGCGTGATGCTGAGCGGTGAGGGTTTGCATCCGTCGTCGAAGGGCGCGCGCATCAACTTCTCGGGAGCGAAACCAGTTGTTATTGACGGGCCGTTTTCGGAAACCAAGGAATTGATAGGCGGCTTCTGGTTGATTTCAGCGAACTCCCTGGAAGAAGTGATTGAGCGATTCAAGCGATGCCCACCGGAAACGGGAGAAATCGAAATTCGCCAGGTGTTCAGTTCAGAAGACTTCGCGCCAGTTATCGAGACCGATGCAGGTCGCGCTGTGCTGGCCGCAGAAGATGAGTTTCGCAAACGCACGAATACTTGACCGACAAAATTCATCGCGCCATCGAAGCCGTATGGCGCATTGAATCTCCTCGACTCATTGCCGGCCTGGTGCGCCTGGTCGGCGATGTTGGAACGGCCGAAGATCTCGCGCAGGATGCATTGCTTGTAGCGCTTGAGAAGTGGCCGGAAACTGGTGTTCCCGATAATCCGGGTGCGTGGTTGATGGCCACGGCCAAACATCGTGGCATTGACGCGTTGCGTCGCACGACTCGATTGGAAAAGAAGCATCAGGAATTGGGCATCGAAATTGAAATTGGACATCACATCAACGCGCGCGACATCGACGCGGAACTCGATGACGACATTGGCGATGATCTGCTCCGCCTGGTGTTCATGTCCTGTCATCCGGTGCTCTCGACCGAAGCGCGAGCTGCACTCACGCTGCGGTTGCTGGGCGGATTGACAACCGACGAAATTGCCCGCGCATTTCTCACGCCTGTTGTTACTATCTCGCAGCGCATTGTGCGCGCAAAGAAAACGCTGAACGAAGCGGGTGTGAAATTCGAAGTACCGCGGGGCGCCAAATTGGGCGAACGTTTGTCGTCGGTGCTGGAGGTGATCTATCTCATTTTCAACGAAGGGTACTCAGCGACTGCTGGTGACGATTGGATGCGACCGCAATTGTGCGACGACGCGTTGCGACTGGGTCGCGTTGTTGCGGAGTTGATGCCGCAGGAATCGGAAGTGCACGGCCTTGTTGCGTTGATGGAGATTCAGGCTTCGCGCGCGCGAGCACGTGTCAGTGCAACGGGGGAACCGATTTTGTTGTTCGATCAGAATCGTGCCAGGTGGGATCACACGCTCATTCAACGTGGGCTGGCGGCACTCGCTCGCGCTGAACGACTCGGCGACCTTGGGAAATACGGAATGCAGGCGGCAATCGCCGCGTGTCACGCACGCGCGGGCGCGAATGAGGCTACGGATTGGACGCGCATCGCGGAGTTGTACGACGTACTCGCCGCGCGATCGCCATCACCGGTCGTCGAGTTGAATCGCGCGGTCGCGCACGCGATGGCGTTTGGTCCTGCTGTCGGCCTGGAGATGGTTGATGCGCTGATGTCGGAGCCGTCCCTCAAGATGTATCACTGGTTGCCGAGTGTGCGCGGGGATTTTTTGGTGAAGTTGGGGAGATTGGAAGAAGCGCGCGGGGAGTTTGAGCGGGCCGCGGGGATGACGAAGAATTTGCGGGAGCGGGAGATGCTGGTGGCGCGCGCGGAGACGTGCGCGCGGGAGATGCAATTTCGGCCGGGGAACTGAATTGCACGGGGAATGAGATGCAGTTGAGGCCGAAGGCTGTACCGACAACAAGCCACCAACCACCAACCGCCATCCCCCAGCCGCCAGCTATTGCGCCCGCATCGCAATTCCGGGATCAATTCTCGCCGCTCTCGCGGCCGGTATCCAGCACGCACCAATGCCGACAATCGTCATGATCCCAGCGACAACGCCAAGCGTCGTGGGGTCGTGCGGTGCCACGCCGAACAACAACCCTTGCATGAGTCGCGACAGCGCGAGCGAACCACCAACCCCGATAACCAGACCGATGATCACGAGTAATCCACCCTCCGACAACACCATGCGCTGAACGCGACCGGAATCGGCGCCAAGGCTCATGCGAATGCCGATTTCGTTGGTGCGCGCGCTGACAGAGAACGCGAGCACTGCCGCAATACCAATTGCTGCGACAATCAATGCCAGTGCGCCGAACGACGCGACGAGCAGTGCATTCAAGCGACGTGGCGCAACACTCTCATCACGGATTTCTTCAACCGTCAGCACGTGCTCAATCGGTTGTGTTGGTGCAAGGCCGCGCACGATGCGAGTTGCAGCAGGCGCAAATGTTGCCGCGTCCACTTTCCCGCGAATGACAAAGCCACCCGATGGGAAGGGGCCTTGCTCAAATGGCGTGAACAACACCATGCGCGCTGGCGCGTCGAGGCCGCCGTCTTTTGTGTCGCCAACGACGCCAACCACCGTCATCCAATCCTCATTAAGGCCGATGAATTTGAGAACGTCACCGGTCCAGGTCACACGGCGTCCAATGGGATCGACACCGGGAAACATCTTGTCGGCGAATGTCTTGTTGATGATTACTACTTTGTGCGACTTCGCATTGTCTGTCGAGGTAAATGCGCTGCCCTTGAGAATTGGAATTGCGGAGGCCGCGAAGTACTCGGGACTCGCGGTGCGGAATTCGGATTGCAGCAATCCGTCTCTTGGATCTTCTGCACGACCTTCGACCTTGATGGGGAGTACAAAATTGGTTGAACGCAGTGGCATGGTTGAGCCAAGTCCAACCTGAGTTACTCCAGGCAGCGCCGCGAGCTGTCGCTGAATGGTTTCGTATTCCCCGATGGCTTTGGCATTGTCACCACCGTTGAAATCGCGTGGCAGTTCCATCGTCAGCATGTTCTCGGTCGTCAAACCCGATTCCACTTCGGAAAGCTGCTGCATGGTTCGCATGAGCAACCCTGCGCCGGTAAGGAGCATGACGGAAACGGCAACTTGCGCGACAACAAGACCCTGCTGCAAACGTTGACGTCGTGAACTGCTCGTTGTGCGCTTTGTGCCTGCAGCCAACGTTGAGCCGAGATTGCTTTCGCGCGTGAGGCGAGGTGCAAATGAAAGCAGCACCGCAACCACGAGCGCCAATGCGAAAGTGAAGGCGAGCACGATCCAGTCAATCTGAATCTCGTTCGCACGCGGGCTGTAACGCGCGGCCAACGCGGTCAACATGCGAACGCCGGCAAATCCGAGCAGTAATCCGAGTGCTCCGCCAGACAATGCCAGCACGAGATTTTCTGCCAGCAACAATTGACGAATACGACCCGTGCCGGCACCAAGCGCGGCGCGCACCACGAGCTCGTGATCGCGGCGCACAGCGCGCATCAGGGTGAGGTTGGTGACGTTCGCGCAGGCAATGATCAACACAAATGCGGCGGCTCCCATCA